>NZ_JAUBPT010000101.1:0-30874 GCF_036700905.1 Microcoleus sp. S13_C3
AGTTGACAGTTGACAGTTGACAGTTGACAGTTGACAGTTGACAGTTGACAGTTGACAGTTGACAGTTGACAGTTGACCTGGGATACCGACATCTACCTGGAAGGAAGAGGATTGGAGTAATGAACAGTCTTCTTTTAATTTCTCCTGATCGGGGTTCTGGCTGTAAACCTATTCTTTCTGGTAATTGGTAATTGGTAATTGGTAATTTTTGCTGGCTAAATACTAATTACCAGTTTCTGATTATTAGGTGAATTTTTAATTCCAAAAGCGGGAGTTTTGAATTGCAGATTCTTGTTGAAGGCTGGCGTTTTATTTATCATTCCTATTGCGTAGCCAATCAATTTCAACTGCTGGAAATGCTCGCTCGCCCGCGAGGACAAATTGAGCTTTTCCACCGCGATATGCCCTACATTGACGCAGCTTGGGAGACAAAAATTAGTTTGTTCGATCGCCCAAATGAAACATTACTTCGCAGCATTAAGAGTCCGGCGGTAAATCAGTCAGCCGATGTTACCCTGCGAATGTACTGCCCGTGGGACTTCTCGGCATCCAGCAGCGCTCAAACTTGGGTATTTGCCGCCACAGAATGGGGGATTGTTACCAGTTCAGTATTACAGGCGATGGGTGTTAAGTCGATCGCCCAAACCCCGGTTAATTCAGAAACGAAAATTATTACACCTTCAGCCTGGTCAAAAGCCGGCTTAATTCGCAGCGGTGTTGAGGCCGATCGCATTGCCGTTGTACCTTTGGGAGTCGATCCTAAGATTTATTATCCTGCTGCGGGCGATCGGCGTCAATCACTGCGCGAAAGTTTCGGGTGGTCAAACTATTTTATATTTTTAAATATCGGAGGACAAACGGATCGCAAAGGCATTCGCCCTTTATTAAAAGCCTTCGCTGCGGTAGTTGACAAATATCCCGATGCGAGATTAGTTTTAAAAGGTTCAGAACTGCTTTATCCGTCGAGAGACGAGATTGCCCAAGCCTGCCGAGTTGTGCTCAACGATGCGGAAAGAGCGAGGGTTTTACCAAGATTAATTTATACTGGTAGCCAGCTATCTTTTGCTCAAATAGCAGAGTTTTACCAAGCAGCAGATGTTTATGTTTCTCCCTATTTGGCAGAAGGTTTTAATCTGCCGGTGTTGGAAGCTGCCGCTTGTGGTTTGCCGGTTATTTGCACGGCGGGCGGCCCTACAGATGATTTTACGCGATCGGACTTTGCACTGCGGATTGAAAGTAAATTTAGGGCTGTGGCGAGGGAGGGGGAAACGTTATTTATCTTAGCTCCTGAGTGGGAACATTTGACTGATTTGATGCAAGGGGCGATCGAACAGCCTGGATTGGCTGCGAAAGCGAGGGTTGCGGGCCCGGCTTTTGTGGCGGAAAATTTTACTTGGAGGCGTGTAGTCGATCGATTGCTTGAGGTTATGGGAGGAGATAGAAAGAGAGAGGACAAGTCTATTTTTGAGCCAATAATTTTGTAGTTTGGGCGTTTCAATCCCTGATAGGGTTTTAGGTTTTTTCCGGCACAATTACCTCCTATTCAAAATTTCCACAACTTCATCGTTTCAATCCCTGATAGGGTTTTAGGTTTTTTCCGGCGCGATCGTCTCCGAGTTAAACTTGCTCTCGATCGCACCTTTGAAGTTTCAATCCCTGATAGGGTTTTAGGTTTTTTCCGGCTCAAAGGGTGATTAGGGTTCGCCTTAGCTAAAGCTTTCGTTTCAATCCCTGATAGGGTTTTAGGTTTTTTCCGGCCGCCACTACCGAACCGCCTGCGACTTGCATTGAATGGGTTTCAATCCCTGATAGGGTTTTAGGTTTTTTCCGGCGCGAAAAATTAAAGCGCCCAAAGATTCAATTAATTGTTTCAATCCCTGATAGGGTTTTAGGTTTTTTCCGGCACGTTAACCATTTGAATTAATGTGCTTGCCACTTGTTTCAATCCCTGATAGGGTTTTAGGTTTTTTCCGGCTGGAGAAGGCTCAACTCCCTATGCGTATCGAGGCGAAGGTTTCAATCCCTGATAGGGTTTTAGGTTTTTTCCGGCGAACCGGAATTGTATCAGTTGCGCTTTCAACAACTGCGTTTCAATCCCTGATAGGGTTTTAGGTTTTTTCCGGCCATATCAATAATCCAGTTGTCATCAAAGAATCCAAGTTTCAATCCCTGATAGGGTTTTAGGTTTTTTCCGGCTAAGGAAGCTGCACACCGGCACCCTTGGACAAGAAAAGTTTCAATCCCTGATAGGGTTTTAGGTTTTTTCCGGCTCATTATCCTCCTAATAATTCTATGGGAAGCATAGCAACAGAAGTTTCAATCCCTGATAGGGTTTTAGGTTTTTTCCGGCCAAGAGTGGGAATTACTGGTACGGTTATAGAAGTTTCAATCCCTGATAGGGTTTTAGGTTTTTTCCGGCTCACTACTTTTGTTTTGGAATGCTTCCATTTATTGGGTTTCAATCCCTGATAGGGTTTTAGGTTTTTTCCGGCTCCTTCCCCCTGGGCTAGCGGCACCCATCGAAAAACTAGCGGCAAGTTTCAATCCCTGATAGGGTTTTAGGTTTTTTCCGGCGTCAGTGGTTCGCCACTTACTAGAGCCACCGATATGTTTCAATCCCTGATAGGGTTTTAGGTTTTTTCCGGCCCACCAACGAAACCGGCAACAGAGCCTCCCACTATCAGGTTTCAATCCCTGATAGGGTTTTAGGTTTTTTCCGGCTATCTGCAAAATTAGGAGGAAGTTCGGCTACTGTTTCAATCCCTGATAGGGTTTTAGGTTTTTTCCGGCTGAACTGGCGGCAGATGGGCTGGTATCTTATAGGCACATGTTTCAATCCCTGATAGGGTTTTAGGTTTTTTCCGGCGCAAGCGGTGGAAGCGCCCGCCCCGATCGTCCGTGTTTCAATCCCTGATAGGGTTTTAGGTTTTTTCCGGCAAGGTTATGGGCCGGGTCACTCTTCAGTTCCACGTTTCAATCCCTGATAGGGTTTTAGGTTTTTTCCGGCTCAAGTTGCTCAGTCAATGGCGGAAGTAGAGCGGCGGCGTTTCAATCCCTGATAGGGTTTTAGGTTTTTTCCGGCAGGGCCCGCCGCCAGTATCGCAGCCGAAACAATAAAGTTTCAATCCCTGATAGGGTTTTAGGTTTTTTCCGGCTTTGGATCAACTCTATAGCCTGTTTTTTGGTCAAATTCAGTTTCAATCCCTGATAGGGTTTTAGGTTTTTTCCGGCGTGTTGAGGAATTCCGATGAACTGTTGATGAATGTTTCAATCCCTGATAGGGTTTTAGGTTTTTTCCGGCACGGGAAGTGTTGATGGATTTAACAAAACTGAAAAGTTTCAATCCCTGATAGGGTTTTAGGTTTTTTCCGCCGTGAGAAAGAAAATATCAAGCCTGAATTAGAAAGTTTCAATCCCTGATAGGGTTTTAGGTTTTTTCCGGCTGATAGTTCTCTGGGAGATACTTGAAGAGGAAAATGTTTCAATCCCTGATAGGGTTTTAGGTTTTTTCCGGCTTATTGTAACGGTATCTGCACTCGTGATGAGTGGGGTAGTTTCAATCCCTGATAGGGTTTTAGGTTTTTTCCGGCGTTGAGCAGTCGAAAGTTGTTCAAGGCTAACACCGACGTTTCAATCCCTGATAGGGTTTTAGGTTTTTTCCGGCTTATGTATCCCAGCTCCCCCGGTGCGAGATTTACTTATTGCCAGTTTCAATCCCTGATAGGGTTTTAGGTTTTTTCCGGCCAACCACACCCTCATATTTGCGGTGTTCTTTGTGGTTTCAATCCCTGATAGGGTTTTAGGTTTTTTCCGGCGGGAGTGTGAATGTTAGGGGGGGGGTTGTTCCCTGCTAAGTTTCAATCCCTGATAGGGTTTTAGGTTTTTTCCGGCTTCGGTGTAGCGCCAGCATTCGAGTTTTGTCTGCCATTCGAGTTTCAATCCCTGATAGGGTTTTAGGTTTTTTCCGGCTCGAAGCCGAAGAAGCTATCCTCGGCGGGATTCTGATTGTTTCAATCCCTGATAGGGTTTTAGGTTTTTTCCGGCTTACTCGAACAAGAGGAGAATCAGTTAAGCCGCGTTTCAATCCCTGATAGGGTTTTAGGTTTTTTCCGGCTTTCCAGCACTTACAGCACAAGCAACCGCCCCGCACAGTTTCAATCCCTGATAGGGTTTTAGGTTTTTTCCGGCATTGGTGCGGGAAATATTGCCCGCAAATTGGCAGAGGAAAAGTTTCAATCCCTGATAGGGTTTTAGGTTTTTTCCGGCTTAATAAATAGGAGTCGCCACAATGGAGTTATCGAAAGTTTCAATCCCTGATAGGGTTTTAGGTTTTTTCCGGCTGGGGGTGCGAGCCTATACAGGATACGGTTTGCTCGAGTTTCAATCCCTGATAGGGTTTTAGGTTTTTTCCGGCGGAAGCGCCGCCGCGTTGTGTCATAGTATTTTTGCCTCGTTTCAATCCCTGATAGGGTTTTAGGTTTTTTCCGGCCCAAGTGTATAGAAGTCACGAAATAAGCTTCCATTCGCATTTTGCGGTTTCAATCCCTGATAGGGTTTTAGGTTTTTTCCGGCTATTCAGTTGCAAAATATCTGTGTCTTGACACTCGTGTTTCAATCCCTGATAGGGTTTTAGGTTTTTTCCGGCTCAAGAGCCAACGCCGATCAGCAACACGAAGCAAAAGCGTTTCAATCCCTGATAGGGTTTTAGGTTTTTTCCGGCTCGAAAATCTAATTTTCATCAATCACCTCCATGTTTCAATCCCTGATAGGGTTTTAGGTTTTTTCCGGCGGATTATCAACTTTTAGGCAATATATTGTTATGTGTTTCAATCCCTGATAAGGTTTTAGGTTTTTTCCGGCTCCCTGAACCACACCTCAAATTCACTTGGCATAGTTTCAATCCCTGATAGGGTTTTAGGTTTTTTCCGGCTTGGGAGATTTTCATTGGTTGATAATTTCTAAGATTTGTTTCAATCCCTGATAGGGTTTTAGGTTTTTTCCGGCGAGCGCTAGTTTGATAATTATATTGTGTGCAATCTCCGTTTCAATCCCTGATAGGGTTTTAGGTTTTTTCCGGCGAACTCAATTAGATCGATTTAAATTGGTGATTGAGAGTTTCAATCCCTGATAGGGTTTTAGGTTTTTTCCGGCGGGATTGGGTAGCGCTTTAGGGTTGGGTGCCGCTGTAGTTTCAATCCCTGATAGGGTTTTAGGTTTTTTCCGCAGGCTTTTTTGCTAGTTGCGATTGAAGTTCTGCGTTTCAATCCCTGATAGGGTTTTAGGTTTTTTCCGGCGTTGCAACATCTGTTGCGACAAACCATGACTCACGTTTCAATCCCTGATAGGGTTTTAGGTTTTTTCCGGCTAAACACGCTAAAAACGTTGTCTCTCGCCAAAAGTTTCAATCCCTGATAGGGTTTTAGGTTTTTTCCGGCCTTCAAGAAATTAAGATAAGACTTGCCTGCGGTGTTTCAATCCCTGATAGGGTTTTAGGTTTTTTCCGGCTCTGTCGAGAATTCGGTACGGATCGCTACCTTGAGTTTCAATCCCTGATAGGGTTTTAGGTTTTTTCCGGCTCGATCGAAAGTTTTGGGCCTCACTGATACTGGGCTGTTTCAATCCCTGATAGGGTTTTAGGTTTTTTCCGGCTCCCCCTAACACATACATACTCTGCATTACACATAGTTTCAATCCCTGATAGGGTTTTAGGTTTTTTCCGGCGATCGCACATCCTCTGGAAGTATTGAAGTATTACGTTTCAATCCCTGATAGGGTTTTAGGTTTTTTCCGGCTGATAGTAGTGATCCTATCTACTCTAATGGAATTTTGTGTTTCAATCCCTGATAGGGTTTTAGGTTTTTTCCGGCCTCTGGTGTGGTGGCCAGAACTGTACCATCCCGAGTTTCAATCCCTGATAGGGTTTTAGGTTTTTTCCGGCTAAATTCATCTGCTAATAGTTGATAGGTAGCTTGTTTCAATCCCTGATAGGGTTTTAGGTTTTTTCCGGCGCCCCCAATTTACTCTTCGTGGGCAGACCTTTCGTTTCAATCCCTGATAGGGTTTTAGGTTTTTTCCGGCAGAGCATCTGTATTTAATCAAATCCTTGGCAAGGTTTCAATCCCTGATAGGGTTTTAGGTTTTTTCCGGCACCAAATCGCCAATCTGCGGTACGGCTGAATAGGTTTCAATCCCTGATAGGGTTTTAGGTTTTTTCCGGCGTTATTCAACTGGAAACACAAATGAAGGAACTTAAGTTTCAATCCCTGATAGGGTTTTAGGTTTTTTCCGGCGATAAATGGCAAGTTCGCAAATCGTACTCTTTGGTTTCAATCCCTGATAGGGTTTTAGGTTTTTTCCGGCTGTTGATCGGGAATTCCAAGAAATGCTGAGCTACCAGTTTCAATCCCTGATAGGGTTTTAGGTTTTTTCCGGCACAACGACCTGTGAGCTTGCCGTAGTCACTGGCGTTTCAATCCCTGATAGGGTTTTAGGTTTTTTCCGGCGGGAGCGGGTTCTGGCGGTTCGTTGTCGCATTTTTGGTTTCAATCCCTGATAGGGTTTTAGGTTTTTTCCGGCAAGCAACGGCTTTAAGCAACCAGTAGCAGCACCTGCTGTTTCAATCCCTGATAGGGTTTTAGGTTTTTTCCGGCTCTAAAAGTTTGGCGTATTCGGATTTAGATGTCTCGTTTCAATCCCTGATAGGGTTTTAGGTTTTTTCCGGCGTGCCGAGCTTGCGAGGCGCGTGCCGTGGTAGGTAAAGTTTCAATCCCTGATAGGGTTTTAGGTTTTTTCCGGCAAATCCGGCTGGTATTGGAATAAGCTTAATGAGTTTCAATCCCTGATAGGGTTTTAGGTTTTTTCCGGCCTCCCCTTGTGCGAGAAGGTGGAAAAGGGAATCGACGACAGTTTCAATCCCTGATAGGGTTTTAGGTTTTTTCCGGCGTGGGGTGCGGAGATTGAAAGTGACACAGAATAGTTTCAATCCCTGATAGGGTTTTAGGTTTTTTCCGGCCTAAACCAGAAGAAGCAGGAATTAAATCTATCTCTGAGTTTCAATCCCTGATAGGGTTTTAGGTTTTTTCCGGCCCACATAGCTACCCTGCCTGTCTGGCCTGTGTGTAGTTTCAATCCCTGATAGGGTTTTAGGTTTTTTCCGGCTCGAAAAGCCCGCCTAAAAAGCCTTTATTGCTACTTGCGATCGGTTTCAATCCCTGATAGGGTTTTAGGTTTTTTCCGGCTCTACTATCCAGAAATTTTTGATTCAAGGAATTTTACGTTTCAATCCCTGATAGGGTTTTAGGTTTTTTCCGGCACAAATTGAACAATCAATGCAGTTTCTTGATGAAGTTGTTTCAATCCCTGATAGGGTTTTAGGTTTTTTCCGGCTTTAAAGCCCAACGGGAGGTGGTTATTCGTCACCCATGTTTCAATCCCTGATAGGGTTTTAGGTTTTTTCCGGCCCGCCCGTTTGACTATAAGTTTGCGGTCAAGCTCCGGTTTCAATCCCTGATAGGGTTTTAGGTTTTTTCCGGCTTTGCGTAGCTCGATCGACTTGGGATTAGCAGAAGCGAAGTTTCAATCCCTGATAGGGTTTTAGGTTTTTTCCGGCAAGATGCCGGAAACCTCTCAAACCCTTACGGGAAGGGGTTTCAATCCCTGATAGGGTTTTAGGTTTTTTCCGGCCCGACGATCGACGCGGTTGACAATGCTATTTTGGGGTTTCAATCCCTGATAGGGTTTTAGGTTTTTTCCGGCACTTGAATTTGTTTGGGCAAGTAACAGATAAGTGAGTTTCAATCCCTGATAGGGTTTTAGGTTTTTTCCGGCGCTAATATCTTGCTTCCAAGTCGGGTTTGTAGCGTTTCAATCCCTGATAGGGTTTTAGGTTTTTTCCGGCCTCCGTAGTTTTGCAGCACCTTCAGAGGAAAAAGTAGTTTCAATCCCTGATAGGGTTTTAGGTTTTTTCCGGCTAGAACCTTCCCCGCTCTGTCCGGGCCATTTAGCTTTCTCGTTTCAATCCCTGATAGGGTTTTAGGTTTTTTCCGGCTGTTGTGTCCGTTGACCACATAGACTTTTTTGTCGTTTCAATCCCTGATAGGGTTTTAGGTTTTTTCCGGCAAAGGCATTGAAATAACAAAAATTATGGCTCCTGGTTTCAATCCCTGATAGGGTTTTAGGTTTTTTCCGGCGGCTAAAGGCTATACGGGGAGTACGTTTGAGCGGTTTCAATCCCTGATAGGGTTTTAGGTTTTTTCCGGCTTAGTTGGCTCGTCTGACTGTATACATTGTCTACAAGTTTCAATCCCTGATAGGGTTTTAGGTTTTTTCCGGCTTTTGCAGACCTCTGCCTTGTCAGTCAAGATCATACCAGGTAAGTTTCAATCCCTGATAGGGTTTTAGGTTTTTTCCGGCTAGACTCCGTCCAAGGGACTATAGGGTTAAGAGATATAGTTTCAATCCCTGATAGGGTTTTAGGTTTTTTCCGGCGCCAGCAAAAGCATGCCGGGATTAGGTTTGCGAAATTGTTTCAATCCCTGATAGGGTTTTAGGTTTTTTCCGGCTTGGAATTGTTGGCGCGACTGCCTTGCCGTTCAACGTTTCAATCCCTGATAGGGTTTTAGGTTTTTTCCGGCTTGGCCGCTTAGACCCGAATGGGCGGAGCAATGGGTTTCAATCCCTGATAGGGTTTTAGGTTTTTTCCGGCGATACAGCGCTAGATCCAAAGTCGTACAAAATACCGTTTCAATCCCTGATAGGGTTTTAGGTTTTTTCCGGCCTAAAACTGCTCAGGCAGTCAGTCCGCAACCTGAATCGTTTCAATCCCTGATAGGGTTTTAGGTTTTTTCCGGCTCAGTTGGTAGTTTAGCTTGAGAATTAATAGTTATGTTTCAATCCCTGATAGGGTTTTAGGTTTTTTCCGGCTAAAATCCGCAAACTAAATGGCGAGTTCGGTTCGGAGATGGGTTTCAATCCCTGATAGGGTTTTAGGTTTTTTCCGGCTATATGCAAACCAATAATCAGAACCAACTTTAAGAGATTCGTTTCAATCCCTGATAGGGTTTTAGGTTTTTTCCGGCTTGTACAACGTGCCAGAAATAGAGAAAATTCCGTTTCAATCCCTGATAGGGTTTTAGGTTTTTTCCGGCGCTGCTCTAATACAAATGATTTTTTTTCATCATCTATTATTAGTTTCAATCCCTGATAGGGTTTTAGGTTTTTTCCGGCCTCAGGATAACGAAGAACAGCAGCACATCATCCCCTGTTTCAATCCCTGATAGGGTTTTAGGTTTTTTCCGGCCGTTGAGCAAACAAAACCACTCGCTCATAAGTTGGTTTCAATCCCTGATAGGGTTTTAGGTTTTTTCCGGCGATGTACGAAATGATGGCTGAAAGTATGTCCGATGGCGTTTCAATCCCTGATAGGGTTTTAGGTTTTTTCCGGCTCAAGTTTGTCTTCGATTGAGAGATGTATCATATGTCTGTTTCAATCCCTGATAGGGTTTTAGGTTTTTTCCGGCTAGAGCAGCCAAAATTCTTTCAATTTCACCTTTCCGTTTCAATCCCTGATAGGGTTTTAGGTTTTTTCCGGCTATCACTTGCTATCACTTGCTATCACTTTTGCTATCACTTACGTTTCAATCCCTGATAGGGTTTTAGGTTTTTTCCGGCATTCACGCAGCTATTTTAAATGTAGTAAGTGCGAAGGTTTCAATCCCTGATAGGGTTTTAGGTTTTTTCCGGCGCAAGTATTGAGCGAACGACGCTTAGCAGCACAGAGTTTCAATCCCTGATAGGGTTTTAGGTTTTTTCCGGCTCAACCCACCACATGGTTTGTTTGAAATCATCAGTAAAGTGTTTCAATCCCTGATAGGGTTTTAGGTTTTTTCCGGCCCTCAAAATCAGAAGTCGCCAGCGGTTGCAGCGACAAATCGGTTTCAATCCCTGATAGGGTTTTAGGTTTTTTCCGGCTGCGGCTTCAGTAGTCTGTCTGGGAGTGGTTGCCAAGTTTCAATCCCTGATAGGGTTTTAGGTTTTTTCCGGCTAGAAAAAATAGCCACACCATCTAAAGGATTGATTGATAGTTTCAATCCCTGATAGGGTTTTAGGTTTTTTCCGGCCAAAATCGAAGTTAATGACGGTAAGGATGGATTAGAAAGTTTCAATCCCTGATAGGGTTTTAGGTTTTTTCCGGCCTTGGATTTGTTGAGCGGTTTCTAGTTCGATTTGCAGTTTCAATCCCTGATAGGGTTTTAGGTTTTTTCCGGCTAGAAGACAATCTAAATAAAGAAATATTATTTATAAAGTTTCAATCCCTGATAGGGTTTTAGGTTTTTTCCGGCTGTAGTAATTACCTAGCCCAATTAGGTTAAAGTTCTGTTTCAATCCCTGATAGGGTTTTAGGTTTTTTCCGGCGGAAGCGACACAACCCCCACAGCACACCTACAGGTTTCAATCCCTGATAGGGTTTTAGGTTTTTTCCGGCTCAAGGCAACTGCACCGGGCGCGAACTTGGCGGCTGTTTCAATCCCTGATAGGGTTTTAGGTTTTTTCCGGCTGAATTGGATTTGGTACGCTGCTGACTATCCATCAAGTTTCAATCCCTGATAGGGTTTTAGGTTTTTTCCGGCACAGATAAAAGTTGAGAGTTTTAAAAGCTAGAATAAAGTTTCAATCCCTGATAGGGTTTTAGGTTTTTTCCGGCCCGGCTCTACCTTGGAGAAGATTACTCTCAAGGATACCAGTGGTTTCAATCCCTGATAGGGTTTTAGGTTTTTTCCGGCTCAAAGAAGATGGCTTGACTCTGACAGAAGCCAATATTGTTTCAATCCCTGATAGGGTTTTAGGTTTTTTCCGGCTTTACATCATGACTACTCAAACAGTTTCGCAGATTTTAGAGTTTCAATCCCTGATAGGGTTTTAGGTTTTTTCCGGCTAAACAACGCCTACAGAATAGCA
This sequence comes from Microcoleus sp. S13_C3, assembly GCF_036700905.1. Classification (NCBI taxonomy): domain Bacteria; kingdom Bacillati; phylum Cyanobacteriota; class Cyanophyceae; order Oscillatoriales; family Microcoleaceae; genus Microcoleus; species Microcoleus sp. S13_C3. The sequence continues at coordinate 10,957 of NZ_JAUBPT010000101.1, forward strand.
GCCCGAATCCAGTAAGTTTCAATCCCTGATAGGGTTTTAGGTTTTTTCCGGCACAATTTCCCGTTAAGCCTTTATTCTGTCAGTTCATTTTAGGTTTCAATCCCTGATAGGGTTTTAGGTTTTTTCCGGCTACCTTAAGAGAGTGGCGACCTGGTGAAGAATGGGTGTTTCAATCCCTGATAGGGTTTTAGGTTTTTTCCGGCTCTCTAATTAAACCCTCAATTTCCATCCCTGCCGAGTTTCAATCCCTGATAGGGTTTTAGGTTTTTTCCGGCCGATCCTTATGCTTGGGAAAATGCACTGATCATGTTTCAATCCCTGATAGGGTTTTAGGTTTTTTCCGGCAGAAAGTGCAGTTAGTATCCCGGTATGGGTGTTTGTTTCAATCCCTGATAGGGTTTTAGGTTTTTTCCGGCTGTGATTTTTCTTGCTGGCGCTTGAAAGTTTGCCATTTCGTTTCAATCCCTGATAGGGTTTTAGGTTTTTTCCGGCGTGTTGTGGGTTTGGTTTACCTCGGTAGCCGTTAGAGTTTCAATCCCTGATAGGGTTTTAGGTTTTTTCCGGCATGGCAGCAGCCGGACACGTCGATATTGGCTCGAAGTTAAGGTTTCAATCCCTGATAGGGTTTTAGGTTTTTTCCGGCATTGACCGCAGTTCCTTAAGCAATGGGGGCGGGGCTTTTTGTTTCAATCCCTGATAGGGTTTTAGGTTTTTTCCGGCAGGTTGGCTGCCAATTTTTACTCCCCCAACCATGTCAGTTTCAATCCCTGATAGGGTTTTAGGTTTTTTCCGGCCGAGTAGGACGGGTTTCCGGCGTTAGCGCTGCCAATCGTTTCAATCCCTGATAGGGTTTTAGGTTTTTTCCGGCTGAAATTTGCTCGTTGCTGCGAGACTTGGGGGTAAGTTTCAATCCCTGATAGGGTTTTAGGTTTTTTCCGGCTTGGGACTAAAGCTTGAGACAATCTTGGTATCCCTGTTTCAATCCCTGATAGGGTTTTAGGTTTTTTCCGGCGCTAGTTGGAGCCAGTATTCGCAGGCCTACAACGGGAAGCTGTTTCAATCCCTGATAGGGTTTTAGGTTTTTTCCGGCATCGCCGAAGAAATTGACACTGTACGCTATTGCGTTTCAATCCCTGATAGGGTTTTAGGTTTTTTCCGGCTTGGGATGTGTACCGCTCTTGCCAAGATAAAGGTATTGTTTCAATCCCTGATAGGGTTTTAGGTTTTTTCCGGCGGAGGAAAGGAAATGAGCGGACAATGGCAGGCTGACGGGTTTCAATCCCTGATAGGGTTTTAGGTTTTTTCCGGCCCTGAGAAATTCCATCCTGCTTAGCCGATCGCAAGTTTCAATCCCTGATAGGGTTTTAGGTTTTTTCCGGCTCTGACTCATCGACTATTGTGATAGGTGGGGCAGAGAGTTTCAATCCCTGATAGGGTTTTAGGTTTTTTCCGGCTCGGCCTCAATCTGTAACTCAGTGTCTGTAACCGTGGGTGTTTCAATCCCTGATAGGGTTTTAGGTTTTTTCCGGCTCGCAGGATATAACTCAAATAGAGAAGCTTTTATAGAAGGTTTCAATCCCTGATAGGGTTTTAGGTTTTTTCCGGCGTATTGGCGGTGTGATCTGTGCTGTCGCCGTAAGCTCGAAGGTTTCAATCCCTGATAGGGTTTTAGGTTTTTTCCGGCGTGATGCGCGGTACCTGGGTGCTGGTGGAGGCTCAGGTATCGCCGCGTTTCAATCCCTGATAGGGTTTTAGGTTTTTTCCGGCTCGCACTTTTCACCGCATCCACCTCCGCAGCAGTGTGTTTCAATCCCTGATAGGGTTTTAGGTTTTTTCCGGCGTACCGGGAGTTGAAGGAAGAACTAGAAGCGTTGGGTTTCAATCCCTGATAGGGTTTTAGGTTTTTTCCGGCTTGAGTGTAATTAAAGCTGAAAGTACCTCGAGAATCGGTTTGAAGTTTCAATCCCTGATAGGGTTTTAGGTTTTTTCCGGCGAAGGTGATCGCGTTTTTGGCTGGCACAAATCAGTTTCAATCCCTGATAGGGTTTTAGGTTTTTTCCGGCACTTATTATATAATTGGTCAGGAGTTACTTTCACCTTAGTTTCAATCCCTGATAGGGTTTTAGGTTTTTTCCGGCGCAGAGCTGATTTATAGAGTTTAGCTTCATCAAGTTTCAATCCCTGATAGGGTTTTAGGTTTTTTCCGGCCGGCTTTAGGTAGCGCTTTAGGATTAGGCGCCGCTGTAGTTTCAATCCCTGATAGGGTTTTAGGTTTTTTCCGGCCTGATGTCCGACCTCAAGGATTCCGGGGATATTGAGCAGGTTTCAATCCCTGATAGGGTTTTAGGTTTTTTCCGGCTTTAATTCTTCCGGCGTATAGTAGCCAGCGATCCGTTTCAATCCCTGATAGGGTTTTAGGTTTTTTCCGGCTAAAAGACTATGTTAGTCAGCTTACGAATAGCAGTCAGGCTGTTTCAATCCCTGATAGGGTTTTAGGTTTTTTCCGGCCCGTTTTGCGGCACAGCTTTTAAATCTTTCAAAGTTTCAATCCCTGATAGGGTTTTAGGTTTTTTCCGGCTCGATTTCAACGGTATGATACCGACCGACTTTTTAGTTTCAATCCCTGATAGGGTTTTAGGTTTTTTCCGGCCCGCGCGGTTGCTCCGAAAGTAGCTCTAAAAGCGTCCAAGTTTCAATCCCTGATAGGGTTTTAGGTTTTTTCCGGCTGGGCTGGGATGCGTGGGGTGCGGAGGTTCAAATTGTTTCAATCCCTGATAGGGTTTTAGGTTTTTTCCGGCTCGCTTCTGGGTGGCTGCTGAGTACCGCAGAAGTCGGGTTCAAATTGTTTCAATCCCTGATAGGGTTTTAGGTTTTTTCCGGCAAAACGCGCTTTAACTATGGGGCCAAATCAAGAAGGTTTCAATCCCTGATAGGGTTTTAGGTTTTTTCCGGCGGCAGACGCAAAGGCAACCATTCTCAAACAGGGAGTTTCAATCCCTGATAGGGTTTTAGGTTTTTTCCGGCATAGAAGAGCTTGCTTGTAAGTGACTATCGGATAAGGGTTTCAATCCCTGATAGGGTTTTAGGTTTTTTCCGGCGTTATTTGGGTTTTTAGCTGGTTGGTTTTGCCAATAAATGATGGTTTCAATCCCTGATAGGGTTTTAGGTTTTTTCCGGCTTGATGTAGTAAATGGATTTGCAAATTTTTCAATCGTTTCAATCCCTGATAGGGTTTTAGGTTTTTTCCGGCGATGTAGTGTTTATGAACCTCGCCGGCTACTTTTTGTTTCAATCCCTGATAGGGTTTTAGGTTTTTTCCGGCAGGATCTACTCATGAAAGTAACACAGACTGCCACGTTTCAATCCCTGATAGGGTTTTAGGTTTTTTCCGGCTTGAGGAAATCTACTGGTGTCTCGATCGCAAGCTTGAAGTTTCAATCCCTGATAGGGTTTTAGGTTTTTTCCGGCTTTCGGGAGGGGGCATCCAGCAACAGCAACAATATCGTTTCAATCCCTGATAGGGTTTTAGGTTTTTTCCGGCCGTATTGGGTACAAACCTGCGATCGGCACAGAAAAGTTTCAATCCCTGATAGGGTTTTAGGTTTTTTCCGGCAGGGATATGCCGCCTACGAATCGTGGGAAGCTCGTTTCAATCCCTGATAGGGTTTTAGGTTTTTTCCGGTCATCTGTTATTTTATTTGCAGCCGCACTAGCCGTCACAGCGTTTCAATCCCTGATAGGGTTTTAGGTTTTTTCCGGCTTCTAGTACAGCTTTAATTCGGTCTTGAACTATTTTTGTTTCAATCCCTGATAGGGTTTTAGGTTTTTTCCGGCGTTATCGTAAAAGCGGATAGTGATGTCGGTTATTGGTTTCAATCCCTGATAGGGTTTTAGGTTTTTTCCGGCTGAATTGATCCGTTTTGTCCTTCACCGTGTACACAGCAATGTTTCAATCCCTGATAGGGTTTTAGGTTTTTTCCGGCGGCCCGTTCCAGAAGCCAGGGTGTATTTGGTTTTCAAGGTGCAGTTCCGTGAATCTCAAACAAAAGTACCATTCCAGCCTTCGGGTTGTCAATACCAAAAATTTCCTATTCACTCCAAAACCTTATCCTGTAAAGCTTTCAGACTTTCCGTGAATCGTTTTTTCAGAGGAGGGGCATCAAACTCTTGCTGCATATGAGTTTGAGGCGAAAAATTTGATACCCCTATTTTAACACCTACCGGTTCACGGAAACTAGGCAAAAAATATTGTGCGATCAACGGGATCTACGCCACCAATACCTTCGATCTTACCCTGACAGCAAACGCACAGCGGAAAAAACCAAATACTGTCTTCCTTGGGTTGGATGACTTTCTTCGGCGTGGCGATCGTAACTTAGACTTGAGTCCTAGCCGGAATCAATCTCCTCAACTGGTTGCATGACTTTGTTCGGCGTGGCGATCGTAACTTAGACTTGAGTCCTAGCCGGAATCAATCTCCTCAACTGGTTGGATGACTTTGTTCGGCATGGCGATCGTAACTTAGACTTGAGTCCTAGCCGGAATCAATCTCCTCAACTGGTTGCATGACTTTGTTCGGCATGGCGATCGTAACTTAGACTTGAGTCCTAGCCGGAATCAATCTCCTCAAACGATTCCGCCAACCAGAAAGCAAAGCGATTAAAAAACAACTCCGATCTATCAAAAAAAATTAGCTTATATTCAACAGCTAACGGCTTAGACACTTATCTCTAAAATCTCACAAAAGAGCCAGATAAAAGCTGCCAAGTCGTAGAATTATCAAAATCTATGCTTTAGAAAATCCCAGACCACAACTTATATTTTACCTAAATTGAATCCCAAATTAATTGCTAGGAGTGATTTGCCCTAACTTATTCAGCGAAACCTAAACATTCAATAAGTAGCGAAGTTTAACCTGCCATATTTGCGGTATTTGTGCTTCGCGCTTCCGAAAAATGTTATTGGCAAATTGCATACAAAATCCCCCAAATTAACTTAAAATCAGTAGAGTGGCATTTACCTTAAAACAACCTATGACAAAAGCCGAAATTAGCACCAAAAACATCACAGTTTCTAACGGGGATTTGCAAATAGCTGCATACCTAGCCCAACCAGCCTCCCCAGGGCAATTTCCCGCAGTTATCGTGATTCAAGAAATCTTTGGCGTCAACTCACACATCCGCGAAGTTACTGAAAGAATAGCAAAAGAAGGATATGTGGCGATCGCCCCAGCCATTTACCAGCGTCAAGCCCCCGGCTTTGAAACTGGCTACACACCCGAAGCCATCCAAATCGGCAGAGAATACAAAGAAAAAACCACCGCTTCGGAACTTCTGGGCGATATCCAAGCCACCATCGATTACCTCAAAACTCTACCCTCTGTCAAACAACAAGGTTTTGGCTGCATCGGTTTCTGCTTTGGAGGGCACGTCGCCTACCTTGCCGCTACATTGCCCGAAATCAAGGCTACAGCGTCGTTCTACGGCGCCGGTATCGCCACACTAACTCCCGGCGGCGGAACCCCCACGATCGCCCGCACAGCAGACATTAAAGGCACTCTCTACGCCTTTTTTGGCACTCAAGACCCCAGCATTCCCTTAGAACAAGTTGACCAAATCGCCGCCGAATTGCAAAAACACAGTATTTCTCACCAAATTTTCCGCTACAATGCCGATCACGGCTTCTTCTGCGACCACCGCGGCAGTTACGACGCTACGGCAGCAGCCGACTCGTGGATGCAGGTGAAGCAGCTATTTCATCAGCAACTTCAACCAGCCTAGAGATTGGGAGATGGGGAGATAGGGAGATGGGGAGAGTGGGAAAATTTTTTCTACTGACGACTGCCAACTAAATTACTGACAACTGACAACTAAACTGACATGAATTCCAAATCTACAGGTTCTCAAAGCGCAAAACCATCCTTTTCAATGGATGATTTTGCTAAAGCCCTCGAACAGCACAATTATGAGTTCCAGAAGGGACAAGTAGTGCGCGGCAAAGTGTTCGAGTACGACTCAAACGGCGCGTATGTTGATATCGGCGGCAAGTCTTCGGCTTTTTTGCCGATCGAAGAGGCTGCTTTGAGAACAGTAACGGATTTGTCGGAAGTGGTTCCGCTGGACGAGGAACGGGACTTTTTGATTATCCGCGAACAAGATGCAGATGGCCAAGTTACTTTGTCTCTGCGGCAGTTACAAATTCAGCAAGCTTGGGAAGATTTAGTTGAATTGCAGGAAACCGGTAAAGTTCTTCAGGTGCGGGTTTCTGGGGCTAATAAGGGCGGCGTGACGGTAGATGTTCAGGGAATGCGCGGCTTTATTCCCCGATCGCACTTAGTCGATCGCGATAACCTAGAATCGCTGATCGGTCAATCTTTGAGCGTTAATTTTTTGGAGGTCGATCGCGAACGGGAAAAACTCGTACTTTCCCAGCGGATGGCCACTCAATCGAATGCTTTCAAGGACTTGCAAATTGGTCAGTTGGTGGAAGGAAAAGTCAGCAGCATCAAGCCTTTTGGGGTGTTTGTGGACTTGGAAGGAGTTAGCGGTTTGCTGCACATCAAGCAAGTTAGCCAAAAATATATTGATAACCTTGGAAAGGTGTTTGCACCCGGTCAACCCCTGAAAGCGATCGTAGTTGACCTCGATGAAAGTCGTGGCCGAATTTCACTTTCTACTCGGGTACTGGAAAATTACCCAGGGGAAATGGTGGATAAAATGGCGGATGTTATGGATACCGCAGAAGAGCGATCGGAACGTGCTAGAAAGACTCTTTCTTAAGTCTTGATATAATTACCACCCCGACTTCTTTAAGAAGTGGGGGTGGTAAAAGTGCGATCGTTTTACGTTTAATTAAGTTGATTTACTTATTTTGCATTCTACATCGACTTCTTATACCAGTTTCCCAAAAAAATCCCACTATAGCAATCCTCCCATCATTTGTGAATTTCTTACTCCCTCCCCGAACCCGCTCTGAGGGTTGGGGTGGGGTAAAAAATTTACGACTCCTCCAAGGATTGCTATATAGGCTAACTCCAAACCCCTATCCAGTAAGTTAATACTTATCGCCAACTAAAAATCCAAAATCCAAAATTGTCTTACTTCTTCCTTTGACTATCTATAGCGGTTCTCAAGCGTGGTGAGGTATGCCCACGGAGGCCACGGAGGGCTATGCTCTCTGCCCACGGAGGCCACGGAGGCCATGAGTACCTCATATGAGACCTCGAAAGGCTATAACTCCCTTTTAACGTTCCTTATTTAACCCCATTAGCTACTACTCCTAATACTTTAAAATCGGCCACATTTAGTTGATCTAAAGCTTTGCTTACCATGCCGCGATCGGTTTTTTCTATTTTTACTATCAGCACTGTACCATCAGTTTGAGAAGCTAGTAAATGACCGTCTGCTAAACCAATCAAAGCCGGCGTATCGTAAATGACTAAATCAAATAAGGCTAGGAATTGTTCCATTAAATAGTGCATCTTTCTCGAAGAAAGTAATTTAATTGGATCTGCGGGAATAGTACCTGCTGTGAGGACAAAAAGATTGTCATCGTCGGGTAATCGCTGAATAGCCTCATTTAAGCTTAAATCAGAACTTAAAACATTACTTAAACCTTTGATATTTGATAAGCCAAGGTATGTGTGCAGTTGAGGCAAACGCATATTAGCATCCACTAATAATACTCGTTTACCAACAGCCGAAGCAGTTTTAGCTAAATAAAGTGCTACAGTGGACTTACCCTCACCTTTAATGGTCGAAGTGATGGTTAAAGAACTTATTGGGTTGTCAGCATTTAATAATTGAATATTTGTGTATAAGTAGTGAAATGCCTCGACCACAGGAAAATCTTTGTAATTTGAAACTATTATTCGTTTTAAGCTTGCACTGTTAGTATTTGAACTTACGCTAGTGAATTTAGGTGGAACACTTTCACCTCTACGAGATTTAATTTTCATCGCTTTGGCGATCGGAATGACTCCTAAAAGAGGGCGTTTAGTTGCTGATTTAATTTCTTCTGGAGTATGGAAAACAGTATTTAAAACTTCTACTAGGAAACCTACAGCAATGCCTAGTAAAGTGCTAATAACGATCGCGATTGCTAGGTGGCGACGGGTTTGTTTTTCTGTTACTGGGTTGAGATCACCATTTTCGTTTGTGACTAACTGTGGTTTAGATATAATTTGCCAAGAGCTATCAATTTGACCAGCATCTAGTTGTAAAGTTTTTTGTTTTTCTAGGAACAGTTTTAGAGTATCTTTAGCTAGTTCTAGTTTTAATTGTATGTCATCATAGCGACGTTGAGCTTGGGGCAGTTGAGTGATTTTTGCTTGCAGTAAATTTTGGCTCTTAGTTATCAATCGCTCGCGAGCTTCCAACTGTTCTAGTTGTGATTTCATCTGAAAGAGGACAGACTCAGCTTCTTTTTGCATTAAATCGCGCAAACTTTGCTGCTTTTCCCGCAAAGATTGAATGGGAAGGCTATTTTCATAAAATTGAGTAGAGCTTAAAGCTAATTGCGACTCTATTTCATTTACTCTGCCCATTAAACTTTCATAAGACTTGGGCCTAATCTCCACAATCCAACGATTATCGCCCGTTAAATATCTTTTTTTGTAGCTTTCATATTGAAGCCTACTTTCTGCCAGTTGTCCTTGCACTTCTAGGCGACGATTAGTTAAATTATCTAGCTGATCTGATAGGCTGCGGCTGCGTAGTTCTGGTTGATTAAAGTTATACTGAACTCTTAACATTTGTAATTCTTGTTGCAAATTATCAACTTTCTGCTGGAGTGGTGGCATTTGGCGATCGATAAAATCCATACTTTTTTGGCTAACTTTTAAACGCTGTTTGCCCATATATTCTAGGTAATATTTTGCAGTTTCATCCAGCACATATTGGATGCGCTTGGGATCTCGATCGCGGTAGCTAATATTTAGGAGTTTAGTAGCCCCCTGCTTCCCATCTTTCAAGAAAGTAACACGTTCGATTGTCAATCGCTTGTTGAGATTTTTATAGTCAAACTTTGGATATTTCTTCTGCAAGTTATTAACTAAGGGTAGTAAAACTTCTGGGCTTTTTAAAACCCGCGTTAAACTTTGATAATCCACCGAGGAACCGTCTTCCGCTGATGATTTAATTTTGTTCAAGTCTGTGATACCTAAACTATTATTTTGAGCTTGAACCAAGAGCTTTGATAGCCGATCGTCAGCCGTAATGGGTTCTGCTAAAACTGTAAATTTTCCTTCATACTCGTTAATAGATTTTTTGGCAGCCATGAGCACGAAACTACCGCTTAAAGTAGCTATGCTGGCAGCTACTATGCCCATCACCAGAAGGCGACGTTTGACGACAGCTAGTACCCAATTCATATCAAGAACTTGGTCATCCTCTGCTGGGGTACTAGCTAGGTAATTAGCGGAGGGAACAGACAAATATTGACCATTAAGGTCATTTTTTAGGGAAGACAACAGTTTTTTATCCATAGCAAAAATGTTATTTAATTCCTAATTTCCCAATAGTCTGAGTAGCTCGATGAGTCTGGTAGGAACGAGAATTCCACCAATAATACTACCAGCGGGTGTGAGAACAGTGTTAATGGTGTCTACCAAGGTAGCAGTCCTCGAACGTCCCACTATAATTATGTCATTATCTTGAATCAGTGGGTTGGTTTGAGCATCGATTCCTTGATTCAAATTAATTGCTACTTCCGATCGCGATACAGTGCCATTAGGATTCAGCCTGATCAGTTCCACGGATCTAGAGTTAGCACGAGTTAGTCTGAAACCCCCCGCAGTCATAATTGCTTGATTTAAGGTAGTATTAGGAGGTAATTTAAGCCCACCCGGAGTATTGACTTCTCCGATAACACTCACTTGCACAGTCCCCGGTGCAAAGCTAGCAGTAGCTAGAACCGAAACTTCTCCCGGGTCGATCGCCGTCGCTGTCGGGACAAAGATGATATCCCCTTCTTGTAGAATAGTATCTTGAGAGGTATCTTGTTCTTGCAAATATTGCCAAAGGTTAATAGTGCGGATTTGTTGTTTGCCATTTCTAGTATAACGTTGGAGTTGGATTTGCCGAATATCAGCGATTGATGTGATGCCACCAGCTAGTTGTAGAGCTCGAATGATGGTCGGTTGTCCGCTGGTTCTTTGACCATTTTGGGTATCACCACCGATCGCTACATATCTACCGGGACGCTTTACCTCTCCGAATACTGAGACACTACGGGGTTGCTCTGCTGGTATAGAAAAAGTAGATTCACTAACTTGATTTGTTTCTGCTAAATTAATTGTTTCTTGAGGGGGAACCAAGATTTGATCTCCATCTCGCAACGTGATGTCTTGGCTTGTTTGACCAGTTTGTAAATAATCCCACAGGTTATAAGTGAGAGTTATTTGTTGGTTAGCCTTGACACGACGTCGGACAATTACTCGGCGGATATCAGCGCTAGCTCGAATACCGCCAGCTTTTTCTAAAGCTTGAGGGATCGTGGGAAACTGAACTGATGGTGTATTTCCACCTCCATTAGCTAGGGGCAATGAGTAGGAGCCGGGACGACTTATTTCACCCGACAACCAAATATTGAGCGGGCGGGCAGCTTGTAAGCTGATGGTAACTAAAGGTCTTTTTACGACCCGGCCATAAGCTCTAGTGATAACTTGGGCTGCCTGGTCTAAAGTTAATCCTTGAAGGGAAACACTACCAATAACCGGGATTTGAATAGCTCCCCCAGCGGGAATTTGATACACCCCACTAAGCTGGGGCAGATCGTAGATATCAATTCTAATATTGTCTCCACCACCTAGATAGTAGTCAGTATTAATGCTTATTGTGGGGGCTGGGGACTGAGCGAAGTTGGTTTGAGGGTAGGAGAGAGTGAGTACCAGCGCCAGCAGTGGCACTTGTAAGGCAGGAAGGGTAAGCCATTTCATAGGTAGTAACAAATTTGATGATAGAGGTAAAGCCATGAAAGAGATTTTAAGGGTACCGATGTTTGGGTTGATGCTATTGTGTTTAACGCTTATCGTCTGTGTGACTATTTATATTTTAGTCGCACGCCATCCCAAATTTGCTGCCACCTTAGAAAAGATTTTTGTGGGGATACTTTTTTTTACCATCACTGGTGGTTCGGGGATCATGGCGATGCCCTTTACCAAACTCCATCCTAACGTTTTCTCCAACTTAGAAACTACACCCCCAACGATGATTGGTCAAATAGCCATTTATGGGGCCATGATATTAATGATATTTCCCCGCTTAACTAAAACTACCAAAAAGTTAGTTTATGTAGCCATTAAAGAAATTTCAGGAGACCCTTTTTTATGTGTTTTTTTGTTGCTGATGACTTTATCAGGGTTGTGGTCACAAACTCCTGAAATTTCTTTCCGGGCTAGTTTGGCTATTTGGGGAGTAACACTGGTTTCTATTTATGTAGGGAAACAGTATAGTTGGGTGGACATTTATGGATTATTGAGATGGCTAAGTGGTTTATTGGCCTTATGGGTAGTTGTGAAACCAAATCCAGGTCTCGACGGTTGTTGGTCGGGAGTTTTAGGCCATAAAAACCCTTTTTCTTTTCAAATGGCTAATACAGCTTCCTTATGGATTTTATATGCTGTTAAAGACCGTAAATATCGCTATTTATCCTTATTTATAACTTTAATAGCTTTAGTAGCATTGCAAAAAGGTTGTAGTGGTGCTAGTCGGATTTTGACAGTGGTATTAATCAGTTTGTGGAGTTATTTAGCCCTCTTAAAAAAATTACCTGTAAAATGGGCTTTTGTCTGCTTTATCTTATTTTTGGTGGGTAGTATAGGTATAAGTATTTTGGTGTTAAATAATTTAGAGGCTATTGTTGTGGATGGTTTGGGAAAAGATATGACTTTAACGGGTCGAACCGATTTTTGGCCTTTAATTATTGATCGAGTTAATCAAAATAATCCCATATTTGGTTATGGGGTGGCAGGATTTTGGCAGCCTTGGCGTGGCTTGGAAAACCCAGCTTACGGAATTATAGTAGCTAAAACTGGTTTTGTGCCACCCCACTCTCACAATGGTTTTATAGATATTCTTTGCCAACTGGGTTGGGGCGGATTGTTGTTGTTGATTTTGTCATTTATTAATAATATATTTAGAGGTATAAAGTACCTAGTTAAAGAAAGTTTTCCCGAGTCAGCTTTGCCTTTGTATCTATTAACATTTATGCTAATGACTAATTTGACAGAGGGGGGATTATTTGGGGTTGGTACTTATTGGTGTTGGTATGTAGTTTTATCGGTAAAATTGAGCTTAGATACGACAGCTAAAGATAATCCACACTGATGATGTCAGCATTGGGTCAGGCTGATTAATCGGGAGGCTTGAGTGCGATCGCACCCTTTAGCCTAAACTCCAATGATAACTCAGTAGACACACCTAAAAAAACCGAACACCCATAACCCAGACTTCTTAAAGAAGTCTGGGTTCTAATACCCATCGGGTTTGACGTTGAATAGGGTTAAGTAGTAGGACACAATTAATTACACAAAAATTTGGGCTACAAGCCTTGTCTAGTAAAGAATCAGCAAAAAATCAGTGTGTAATTAATTCTGTCCAATTACTTAATTTACCAGAACTTAAGCAACCATCCTATGAAGAGGGGCAACCACGGGGGATTGCCCCTACCAAACGCTATATGTAGAAGGCTGTGGGTAAGTCCTTTTTACTTAATATGACTCGCAATTGTTTCACTTTCCACCGTTGCTTCCACTGGCCAAGAATTTTCCATCTCTACGGTTTGTTTAGGCTGATAAACTGCCAAGTCGAACCAGAAAGTCGTACCCACATTAACTTCGCTAACTAAATTAATTTTAGTGTGGTGCTTGTCAATAATGTTTCTGACAATAGAAAGACCTAATCCCGTTCCTTCTAAAGTGTGTACTCGGTTTTCTACCCGGAAAAAGCGCTCGAAGATGGCTTGTTGGTCTTCAGGATCTATGCCAATTCCAGTATCAGAAATTTCGATCCGCACTACCGGAAAATGTTTGGCATCCGGTGACAAGTTTTGGTTGACGGATTGACCGTCTCTGTGGGTGGGCGCATCCGACTCTAGCAAATACGCTCGAATTGCCACCTTGCCGCCGGACTGAGTAAATTTTAAGGCATTTCCTACTAAATTTGCAAATACTTGTAGTAACAAATCGTAATGACCTAAAGCAGGCGGCAAATACGGGTCAACTTCTTGCTCTAATTCAATGCCTTTATCCTTAGCATTTAACTGATAAGTCCGCAGGGTTTGTTCCACAGCTTGCGGGAGGTCAACAGCCTCCAAGTGATAAACTCGGCAGGATTCCAGTCGCGACAAGTCTAACACGTCGTTAACTAAACGAGTTAGTCGATCGGTTTCTCGATTGGCAATTTCTAGGAATTCCCTGCGCTCGCTTTCTAGAAGGTCTTCTCCGTACTCGTGGAGAGTCTCGATAAAAGATTTGATGTTAAATAAAGGTGTTCTCAATTCGTGAGAAACATTGCTGATAAAATTGCTTTTAGCCTCATTGAGTTCTACTTCGCGAGTAATGTCCTGCACTGTCATTGCAATGCCTTTGAGACTTTCCCGGTAATTTCCGGAACCTTGATGCTTGGAGGTTTGCTCGTAGAAAGTACACTCTACAGCTAGCGGGCGTTGTGGCTCGGTACAGGTATCTTCCTCATGGCGGATGCAGCTTCTGCACAGCGGTTCGGCACCGGGCGCTTTGTGCAGAATGACTGTAGTTAAAACAATCCGAATTGTACGGTTAACTGGTTCGCTCAGCGAGATGCGGAATTCGCCGCCTTCGCGATCGCCCGCAGCTATTTCCTGCAACGGTCTCCCCAACTCCTGCTGCACTTCCGAAGGCAAAATGTTCAGAACATTTACTCCGAGCGCATTTTTGCCTTCCCACCCAAAAATCCGCATCCCCGTCGGATTAACTAAAATCACCTGCAAATTTGCGTCTAATAAAAGCGCGCCATCAGCAATCGTTGATACCAAAGTTTCTAACTTAGCTTTTTCCGCTGTCAGCTCTTCAATATTTTGTTCTTCATAACTTTCGAGTTTCTGGGCCATTTCATTAAAACTGCCAATTAACTCGCCCAATTCTCCCCCTAAAGGCAGGTCAACTCGCTGCTTAAAATTCCCGCTGGCAATGTTTTTGACCCCGAAGACTAATTGTTTTATCGGCTGAGTAATTGTCAGGGCATTAAATACAGCTCCCAAAATTACCATCACCCAAATAGTGACAAATACTGCTAAAGTGACATCCCTAGTCAGATTGGAAGAGATAACTGCTGCGGGATTTGGGTTAATGCCGATCGCCAAAACTCCCAAATATTTGTCTTCATGAATTAACGGCACAAACACATCGGTCACTTCCCCATCTGGCGTCAAATGCTGCCGTACCAAAGGCAAAGAAGTTAAATTTCTGGCCTCAATATCGGCGAGAAAATTATCGGGAAGTTTGATCTGGCGGCGCAGCGTTAGGGAAGTCTGCACCTCGGATTCCGAAAATGGTATCCCCAGGAAAATATCCCCCGCTTCGTCTGCATAAAGCATATAGCGGACGCTGGAGGTGCTGCTGTAAAATTGGCGGGAAAAGCGGGCGACTTCGGAGCGATCGTTTTTGGCAATGAGCGGCGCCACATTTGCCGCCAACAGCAGGCCGAGGTCTCGGCCGTAACGAGTATCGTTAAGTCGGGCGTCTTGCTGGATAGTATTCACGGCCCAGAATGTCAGGCCACTCATGATTAACGACACTACGAGGGTAGCACCGGCCATCAGGCGGGTCTGGAGGGTAAAATCCGACCACCAGCGGGCAATAATTTCTCCGATTTTGTTTAGTATGGCCAGCATTTCACCAGTTCACCCGTTCAATATTAAAAGCAAGATCAATTCAGTTGGCTCCCGATCGAATTTTCTGCTGCGACTTGTCCGCTACCGCCCCCGCAGAGATACCAAACTTCATTGTTACATTTCTACATTGAGATTGCTTGGCTTTCGGATGGCGGCCGATGTCGCCATTCCTAATTTTTATCGCCTAGAGCTCGGCGGCCGATGTCCCGGCGGCAGTAGACCCCTTCAAATTGGATGCAATCAACTGCTCCATAAGCTTTGGAGATAGCTTGTTCCAAAGTTTCTCCCGCCGCGGTGACGCCCAAAACCCGGCCGCCGTCGCTCACCAACTGCTGGTTCTTCAACTGAGTGCCGGCGTGAAACACTTCTGATCCTTTGGCTTCAGCTTCCTCGATACCTGTAATCACTTGGCCTTTTTGATAACTTCCAGGATAGCCTCCAGAAGCCAAAACTACGCAAACAGAAGCCCCCGACTTCCAGCGAATAGAATATTCACCGAGACGCTGCTGACAGCAGGCCAGCACCAAATCTTCTAAAGGAGTTTCCAGCAGTGACAAAACCGCTTGAGTTTCGGGATCTCCGAAACGGCAGTTGAATTCTAAGACTGTGGGTTCTCCGTCGGGGGTAATCATTAAACCTGCATAGAGTACACCCCGGTAGTCGATTTTGCGTTTTTGCAGTGCTGCGAGGGTGGGTTCGAGAATTTCTTCTTGAATCCTTTCCATGAGTTCCGGGGTGACAATGGGCGCTGGGGCGTAGGCTCCCATACCGCCGGTGTTGGCTCCCTTGTCGCCTTCGCCGATAGCTTTGTGGTCTTGGGCCGGCAGCAACGGTTCCACTGTGATGCCGTCGGTGAGGGCGAGAATCGAGACTTCTTGACCTGTTAAGAATTCTTCGACGACGACTCGGATGTTGTCTGTGCCGAATTCGCCTCGGAAAATGGTGTTGATGGCGCTGTGAGCCATTTTGACGGTGGTGGCAACGGTGACTCCTTTGCCTGATGCGAGTCCGTCTGCTTTGATGACTATTGGGGTTCCTTGTTCCAGAACGTATGCTTTGGCTGCTTCGGCGTCTGTAAATACGGCAGCTTTGGGTGTGGGGATGCCTGCTTCGAGCATCAGTTCTTTGGCCCAGGATTTGCTGGATTCAATTTGGGCGCCGGCTTTGGTGGGGCCGAAAATCATCATTTTTCGCTGTTGGAAATAGTCGGCGATGCCTAGCGATAGGGGCAATTCGGGGCCGACGATGACTAATCCGATGTTGTTGACCATCACAAAGCGTTCGATGCCTTGGAAGTCGTCGATGTTGAGCGACAGATTCTGACAGCCTGGGGTGGTAGCTGTGCCGCCGTTGCCCGGTACGCAGAATACTTGTTTAATCCGCGTAGATTCTAGCAGTTTTTTTGCGATCGCGTGTTCGCGACCTCCGTTTCCCACAACTAAAACTTTCACAGTATCCTCACCTATAAATTTTGTTCCCTGAATGTCTGATTTTCAGTGTTGGCATCTGTCTATCTGCTTTTTGCAGTGCTGTCAATTATGCCATGCTTGGCGCTAGGGAATTGCTAGATGTGGCACTTTTCTGGAGGAGTGGGCTTCGACGGCTGTTTCTCAATGGCTGGGAGCGTGCAATAATTAAAGACTTTAGCTGCCCAATTTTTCTAGGTTCTGCCTCGATTTAATCATGCAATTAAAACTATTTTTTGGCTTTTAACTCTGCAATTACTGTAATTGAGCCAGGGCCAAATAGCGATAAGATAGGCAGGTTGACTTTGCGGAATTTTACTCACATGAAATCAAATCAAACCGCTGCGAGTTCGTCTGCCAAATTTAAGCGGGTGGGCGTTGTCGGCGGCGGCCAGCTAGCTTCGATGATGGGGGATGCTGCTAGGGCACTCGGTATTGAATTGGTAGTACAAACTCCTAATGCTACTGACCCGGCAGTTTCTGTTGCTGCTGGTGCTGTTTTGGCGGCTGTTGATGATGTTTTGGCTACGGCTCAATTGGCTGCTGGCTGCGATGTTATTACTTTTGAAAATGAGTTTGTGGATTTGGATGGTTTGCGGCCGCTAGAACAGCAAGGTGTGTTATTTCAGCCGAGTTTGTCGTCGCTTTCTCCTTTGTTGGATAAGTACGTTCAGCGCTGTTATTTACAAAGTTTGGGTTTGCCAACTCCGAGGTTTTGGGAATGGGATTGCAGCGCGGATTTGCCTCCGGAATTGTTTAAGGCGGTGGCGATCGACTTTCGGGCAATTTCTGTTTCCGACAGGGTGCAGATTGCAGGAGAATCGGATGCTGGATCGATCGACTTTCCCTTTGTCGTCAAAGTTCGCCGCCACGGTTATGACGGCCAAGGTACTTTTATTGTTAAGGATCGGGGGAGTTTTGAGTCAATTCGTGCTAAGCTCAAGGGTCAGTCTTTGCTAGTGGAAGAGTTTGTGCCGTTCGATCGCGAGTTGGCTGTGATTGCAGCTCGATCGGCAACTGGGGAAATTGCGATTTATCCGATAGTGGAAACTCAGCAGCAAAATCAGGTTTGTCATGTGGTGATTGCGCCCGCTGATATTAGTTTAGATGTGAAAAATGAAGCTTGTGCGATCGCCCGCACTCTCCTCAACAGTTTGCAAGCTGTCGGCGTCTTCGGCATTGAATTATTTTTAACCGCTGATAATAAGCTGTTAGTCAATGAAATTGCACCCCGCACCCACAACTCGGGACATTTTACCATCGATGCCTGTGAAACTTCACAATTTGAACAGCATTTGCGCGCAGTTTGTCAACTGCCTTTAGGCAATTCGGATCTGAAATGTGCAGGCGCTGTGATGGTAAATTTGCTAGGCTACGAGTCGGCCCAGTCCGATTATTTAGCAAAAAGAAAACAACTGGCACAAATTAGCGGTGCTTTTGTCCATTGGTATGGTAAGAAAGTATCGCGTCCGGGCCGCAAACTCGGTCACGTTACAGTTGTGCTCGACGCGGACTTGGTGGCTCAGGGGCGATCATCAGTAGAGGATCTGGCTCAAACCGTTGAATCTATCTGGTATGCAAGTTAAATTGCTCGCAGCTTGCCAAAATCTGGTTAGTTGGTATATATTAAATAAAGGTTCTACTGCGACGTTGGTGACTGCCAATAATGTTTTTTTGATCTATAACTCTTAACTCTCGGGAATCAAGATGTTTGGACAGCAGTAAACTGGGCTTGTACCCAGAAACTTTAAGTCCGAGCCAACGGTACCCACCTGGTAAAATACCAGGTCAAAAGCTGAGGTAAGACGGCGTTGCGGGGAGCCATTAAAATTTTGATTGAGATAGGCGCTGTGAAATATAGCTAGCCTATTTTTTTTGGAGATAAACGCCTTTACTCATAGTTAACGTGAACTCGACGAGGGCGATCGCTACTGGGAAACACAGACCCCTCTGACTCGTACACACTACCAACTGGGCATTGGTAACAAGTTAGAAAGGAGTAGGTTTTGTCAATACCCCTTTGTGAATAAATATAATTGGGTAATAATGATAATCAAATAAGGGGTAAGGGTGGGAGAGCCCGCTGTAGGAGGACTCTTCCACGCAATGGCGCGATTATCATTATTAATAAGTTGTGGGCTCGATTGGCGTGGCACTGCGATCGATAACAGTGGCGGGCGATCGATAACAGTGGCGGGCGATAAGAGGCTGTTGGCGAAGGTCTGAGGGGTTTTACCCCTCAGACATCGCCGTCCTGAATAGGCAGAATGATTGTGCGATCGTACACCATATTAAATAGGGCTTGCTGAATATATCGATCGCACTTGACGTGGCATGGGTTAAGAACTGGTGCGATGCAAGTCAGGTGCAAAAAAAAACAGGTAAAATAGATCAAAACCCGTGCATCACCATCTGCGATGGTGTACCGAAAAGCCTCGCGGTGCTCACCCCTCACCCTCCGACTTTGAACTCCCCTCATGTGGAAAGTTGTCAGCAGATAACCGTTGGGTAAAAATGGCCCAAATAATCCCGTGGTCTGAATTTGAATCAGAATATGCGGCCAACTTCCCCACAGAAAAGGGGGCCCCTGCTAAATCCTTTAGGATGGCATTGTAGGCATTAATTATTAAAGAAAAATTAGGAATTAGCTGCGAGTGAAACAGTAGAACAGATCCGTGAAAACCCCTATCTGCAATCAGGGCTATTTCATTCTAAACAACTCCTTAATTAGTTTAAGGCCAAATCCCGCCAGACGTTGGGCTTGAGCCATATTATCAAATCCATAATCGCGGTATATGTGAGCGTGCAAAATTTCGAGCTGCTGCCCAAATTTGAACTAAAGGTTTTGTCCTTATACGAGAAGCATCTTCACCTTTAGTTACATTCCGCACATAATGAACCTTGTTTTCAACTCCCCAATAACCTCGAATCCGCTTGGCAAATTCTTCAGCCTTTTCAATCAAAGAAGAAACGTAAAAACGAATTTCAACACTTGATTCAATAATATTTGCTCGATGGAATTCGCGGTATGACTCAATACGAATCACGGTTTTAAGTCCCGGAAATTCAGGAATATTATCTAACTGATTACTAATACTAACCCTGCGTTTTTCAACTCGACCATGACCAACATTGTTCGATTCATGAGTCTGAATAGCTTGAAAATTGGATTGGACTGCTTCAAGTAGACCCGATTGGTTGCCTTTGAGCGCCCCAATATAGTCATTCCCACTGTCTACGATGGCTGGAGCAGTTTTTTTTTGTACTGATTGCATCAAAAGCGAACACTACACCCTTGAGGGCCATATCTTTGATAAATGCGGGTAAGGCCGTGATTTCATTAGTTTTTGAATCAACTTCATAGGGGTCGAGAATCAGCCCTCGTTCTACGATGTAGGCACTTACTAACATAATGGCCGGATGAGAATCTACATTAGCGTCATCATTAATCGCTTCATAAGACCATCGTAAAACTTTGCCGTCCACTGCAATAGTTTCGCTTTCTATCCCACATTCCGCACCCCGAACTGGCACATAGGCGGATTGAGGGGGTAAAAGTGAATCATCCGAGACCATCATGA
>NZ_JAUBPT010000102.1:0-16675 GCF_036700905.1 Microcoleus sp. S13_C3
CGAATATCTGGTGGGAGGTTAAAGAGTTTTATCAGAGTTGAGCGATGATTTTTCGTAAATTCAGCTAAGGGCTTATATCCCCAATATCCCGTACAACTGCCCAATAAAATTATCATGAGTATCAGCCATAAGGGATGCCTAATTCCCCTCGGATGTCGGTGGTCAGGTACTGATTTAATTGCTTCAATTAAATTCATTGTTGATGCACTCTGTAGGATAGTCGAGCGCGCTCGGACGATCATCCGAGCGCGCTCGACTATTATAATTTACTTGGGGACAATTAATCCACCCTGCTTCTTAAGGGGGGCTAGGGGGGATATTGCCCGTCTAATTCCCTACAAATAATTAAGTCAAAAACTGGAATTGAGAACCGTTAACGGCCAATGCAAAGGGAGAAATTGGGGACTTCGAGCGCTCTTGTTCCCCCCTTGTTAAGGGGGGTTAGGGGGGATATTGCCCGTCTAATTCCCTACAAATAATTAAGTCAAAAACTGGAATTGAGAACCGTTAACGGCCAATGCAAACGGACTTGCCTGTTCAAATGCACCGACAAGTTCAAAGCTGTCCGTGTTTAAAACTATCCCCACAATCTGCCCGGTAGTTATGTTTTCAATCACCATGTCGTTGATAATTCCGTCATTATCGTAAGCAATCAAATTGTCGTCTTCAAAGAAAAGGTCTTGTTCTGTTAAACCGTCCGTCAAACCGATGCGATCGCCCTCGTCAAAGTTAAAATCGGTAACGACATCTGCTCCCTCTATACCAAATGCTTCATCGTTGCTTCTGAGCACGAATATGTCACCACCGAGACCTCCCGTCAGCACGTCCACTCCCCGATCGCCCGCGATGAAATCGTCGCCCTCATTGCCGTCTAAATCGTCGTCTCCTTGCCCTCCCCGCAGGATATCGTTCCCGAACCCTCCGAAGATAAGGTCGTTTCCGGCGTCGCCCCTAACTACGTCGTTGCCATCATTTCCATCCAGGAGATCGTTATCTTTCCCGCCGTAAATTATGTCATTTCCGCCACCACCACCGATAATATCATTGCCGTTATTTCCTAACAGACGTTCGTTGGAATCCGACGAACCTCCTATAGTATCGTTGCCGTCGAGTCCCCAAACTCCCCAGGGAAAAGACGCCAAATTTCCATTCCCTACGTTAATCTCATCGGGTGTAGCGAATCCCAAAAGACGTGGCCCGCCGCCAGCAAATACAGGAAATCCTGTCGAATCCGCGATGAGATTGTTAACCGTTAAAGCCATAACTATGTCCTTTCACAAATCATGTTATCTGTATTATATATGTTAATTCTTGCATTGCCAAATAGCAAGTTATATGGTAATTTGTATTGCAAGTTTATTGGCTAAATTAGTGACCAGCAACCTGTTTGCCAATTGGTAAGCTGTGTTGCATCTAGATTGCCTATGGTATTAGAGAGGGAGAGGGTCCGATGGGGATCGGGGGAGAGGATTTGGCGATTTTTGATCGGGACTCGAAATATACAATTTAAATGCACAACAGCTTAATTACCAATTGGTAATTACCAATTGGTAATTACCAGGGCTACGCCTCATTCAACCCAAAGCTGCTATATATCTCGCCTCTGAGTCAAATAGCATTAGGTTGCTTACACTATCCGCTACTGTCTACCGCTTATAATGGGTGTTACCCCCCAGGCGGTAAACAGGTTAATATCACCTATAACGTCGAGACTGAGAGGTTGTTTGTGAATAAAAGTAAAAGTCCCTGGGCCCATCCTCCGAGAAAAAACCCAGTTTCCGATACCCATACACAAACTTTACAAACAGGATATAAGCTCTTTACAAAGCCATAATCGCCGATCGCTGACATTTTTTGGCAAAATCCACTGCTTTCAGGTGTTTTACTCATGTCTACTCCTAAATCGTCTGCCCATCAAAACAACAACTCCGTAAAATCACTGCCAGCGACAGATATCGTCCCAACAAAGCAAGACAGTAACAATCTGCCCAGCGAACCAAGTATAGAACAGCTACTGGAAGCTTTGGCGGGCAAAGTACCCAGTCAATCTGCTGAAATTGAACCGTTGAAAACGTGGAAACAAGATTTACAGCGACTGTTTCAATTTCTCGGCGATCGCCGTGTTTTAATCGCAGTAATGCAACCGGGAACTTTTGCCCTGCGTTACGCTAACGCGGCATTTTGTCGCTTGGCAGGTTGGGAGGAAACGCCCTTGGCAACTCAATCTACCAACGGTTTGTTTGCCGAAACCGACATCACTCTGCTGCAACTGTTCGAGGATGGGGACGGCAAAACAGCAGAACAATTGTACCGCCGCCACCTTTTGCACTGGGTATTTAAGCAATATTATCAAATTGACATTGACGGTTTGCGGGTGCTAGACGAACCTGTCACGGCAAGTGTAAAAAACCCCAAACACCGAGAAGCCAGATTTATTGAATTTTGGCTGGGTTCGGAACAGTTAAAAATTACTCGAATTGACTCAAAAATAGATGAATTTGCGGATTTTTCTTTAAGATTAATGCCTGTTGCAGAACGGGAAGCTTGGCTGATGCAGCCGAATCAATTGGAAAATTTAGCCGATCGATTGCAGTTGGATAATTACCGCGTAGAAGGCTTGCTGCTGCTAGAAGGTTTTGATGTCACTGTGCAGGAGCAAATTCGGCGGCTGACTCAGTTATTGATCGATCGAGATTCGATGCTGCGGGCTGACAAATTTGAGAGAATCGATCGGTGTTTGCGATCCCTCTTCAATGCTGACGGCACTTTGCTGCTGCGCCCCGACGACGATCAGGTACAGCTATTAGTTGCAAAAGACGGTCAACATTTGCAGCCGATTCTTTATTCAATGCACTCCCTAGAAGCTTCTCACTTTTTGAAGGCCACAGCAGCAAATCAAGTTTGGAACGTGCCAGACTTGCGTAGGGAGTGCGAAACCGAGTGCGATCGAACTTTGCGGAGAATGGGAACTCGATCGATGCTGCTGGTGCCCCTGGTAGTCAAATCCGTCACCCGCGAGGGGTGCGGGCAGCGGATTTTGGGAGTTGTGGGGCTGTTGTGCGATCGGCCCAACCACTTCAACGGCATTGACGCTAAACACGCCCAAGAACTCATTCCCGCCTTCATTGCAGCCCTGCGGCAAGCCATACAGGAGCGATTTACCCACATTCACAACATCCACCCCGCAGTCGAGTGGCGGTTCGCCCAAGAAGCAGAAAGGCGAAGTTGGGGACTACCTCCCGAAACAATCGTATTTGCTGACGTTCATCCGCTGTACGGAATTTCGGACATTCGCGGTTCTAGCGACGAAAGAAACCGAGCCATTCAAACTGATTTGCTCGAACAATTCCGCTTAGGTTTAGTCATAGCTGATGCCGTTTGCCAAACACAAACTACCCACCTCGGCGAGCAACTGCGGCTCGACTTGCTCGACTACATCGAACATTTAAAAGAAAAAGTAACAGTCGATATGGAGGTGCGAGCCGCCGAGTATTTAAACGAGCATTTAGAAGTATATTTTGACTATTTTGTGCAGTGCGGGCCGAAGGTTCAAGCAGCCGTTGAAGCTTACCAAGCAGCCTGTGAAAATGAACACAACTGCGTTTACAGCGATCGCAACCGCTACGACAAAATGCTGAACTTAATCAGCACCAAACTCCAAGAAACCTGGGCCCGCTGGCAAGAAAAAATGCAGCAAATTTTGCCCCACTACTGCGACATTGAATGCACCGACGGCATGGATCACATGATTTATGTAGGAAAATCCATCGATCCCAAATTTAGCCAGTTTCACCTACACAGTTTGCGGTACGAACAACTACGAGCTATTTGCGATTGCGGCCGCACAGTTTTTCGCCTGCAAGCCGAGTCTCAAATCAACATGGAACTCGCACATTTAGTCTTAGTTCAGAATACCACTATCGACATTTTTCACAACGAAAACACCGAAAAAATGTTTGATGTCAAAGGCACTCGCGACATCCGCTACGAACTTGTCAAAAAGCGGATCGAAAAAGCCGTTGACAAAGATGCACAAGAGCGGATTACCCAGTCGGGGATGTTGACTGTCGTTTATTCCACCGAGGAGGAGTGGGAAGAATATGAGCAATACTTGCGCTACTTGTCTCGCGAAGGTTGGGTAGAGCCAAAAGTTCAGACTGGCATGGTAGAATCACAACAAGGAGTTAGCGGTTTAAAATTCGCCCGCGTGCGTATTTTGCCTGAACCGGAATCACTTTCTACTATCTGTGAAGTTACGGTTGTTACCGATTGAGAAGCCATTCAATTGCCTGTTTTATGCCCAGTGCGATCGCTCCCATCTCCTGCTGTTTGAGACCCAGTGCGATCGCTCCCATGCCCCTGAAAAACGTTGCCGCGAAAGCATTCGGGACTCACACACAAGACCAATATTACATTTATGATGTTTGTTGACACCAAGGGAGCATCTCATATTTGTAAAAACACTTCTTCTTGCTCCTTCCTTCTTCCTCTTTCCTCCTGCCTCCTGCCTCCTGCCTCCTGCCTCAAAACTCCAATTTATAGCTGGGCGGCTTTCATTGAGATGCTCCCGACACCAACGATCAAGCCCACATTTTCACTTAGTGTATATTCCGTGTGATTGGAAATCGCCAAATACACGATCGCAATCACACAAAATCAAGATTAAGTAATGTTAATCTAATGAGAATTAGCTCCTGTAATTTCTAAGTTAAATGATGTTAAACTTATCACAATACCAAATAACTTCTACTCTGCACGAAGGCGTCGAAACAATAGTCTATCGCGGACAAACACCGACAGACGCGCCCCCAGCAATTCTGAAAGTCCTCAAAGCCGAATATCCCACCCTCGAAGCCATTACCAGGCTCAAACACGAATATCAAATCCGCCAAAATTTAGACAGCGAACAAATCGTCAAAGCCATCAGTCTCGAAACATTCGACCACCGATTAGGAATCGTTTTAGAAGACTTTGGCGGCGAATCCCTCGCAAAACTGCTGGAAAGAGAAACCTTGAGCCTGCAAGCAAATTTACACATCGCCATCCAAATAGTCAAAGCCTTACAATACCTGCATTTTCAGCACATTATTCACAAAGACATCAAACCCAGCAACATCATAATTAACTCGCAAACAAAACAAGTAAAACTCACCGACTTCGGCATTGCTACAAAACTCACCAAAGAAAATCCGCAATTTAACAACCCCAACTCAGTCGAAGGCACATTAGCCTATATGTCACCCGAACAAACCGGGAGAATGAACCGCACCCTCGACTACCGCACCGACTTTTATTCCCTTGGTATCACATTATATGAAATGCTGGCAGGAAAATTGCCTTTCTGCAGCAACGACCCCTTAGAAGTAGTTTATAGCCACATCGCAGTTCAACCAATATATCCCCATCACATCAATTCAGAAATACCTGTCGCCATCTCTGAGATAGTGATGAAATTAATGGCAAAGAATGCCGAAGATAGATATCAAAGTGCGGCCGGATTGTTAGCCGACTTAGAATTTTCTTTGCATCAGTTAGAAACCACCGGACAAATTGCCTACTTCATCCCCGGACGCTTAGATATTCTCAGCCAATTGTTAATCCCCCAAAAATTGTACGGTAGAGAACAACAAGTCAACGAACTATTAGCAGCATTTGAACGTGTAGGGGCGGGTTCACCCAAATCTCTGCCACCCAACCTAAATACCGAAAAACCCGCCCGCCCCAATGCAGAAACCCTTTCTGCCGCATCTTTTCCACCAAACCAGAATACAGAAAAATTCGCCCATTGCCAAAGCGAATTAATGCTAGTATCAGGCTACTCAGGCATCGGTAAATCAGCCGTAGTCAACGAAGTTAGCAAACCAATTACCCGGTCAAAAGGTTACTTCATCAGCGGCAAATTTGACCAACTAAAACGCAACATTCCTTATGCCTCATTAATCCAAGCATTTAACTCATTGCTGCGACAATTACTAACAGAAAATGCAGCTTCATTAGAAATATGGCGCACTAAAATTTTAACAGCAGTGGGAACAGACGGCCAAGTAATTGCCGACGTAATTCCCAAAGTTGAATTAATCATCGGCAAACAGCCCGAAGTCCCAGAACTCGCCCCCATAGAATCCCAAAATCGATTCAATCGGGTATTCAAAGAATTTATTCGCGTTTTCGCCCAAAAAGAACACCCCCTAGTTATCTTTTTAGACGATTTGCAGTGGGCAGATTCAGCAACATTAAAGTTGATGCAAATACTGATAACTGACCCTGACCAAGAATATTTGTTGCTAATCGGTGCCTATCGAGACAATGAAGTTAGTCCCACCCACCCCTTAATTCAGACTGTAGAAGAAATTGAAAAAACTGGTACAAGAGTCAACAATATCGTGCTGCAACCGCTGGATTTAGCAAATGTGACGGAATTAGTCACTGAAACACTTAACACGGGTACAGAAAAAGTAACAAATCTAGCCGAGTTAATCTGGAATAAAACGGGCGGCAATCCTTTTTTCTTGACTCAATTACTCCAAGCACTTTATCAAGACTCTCTTTTAAAATTTGAATTTAATCACATTACAAATGAGGTAAGTCAAACGGGCTGGTATTGGAGTATTGATGAAATCCAAGCCATCGGAATCACCGATAAAAGTGTAGTGGAACTGGTAGCTTCTCGCATTGAAAAGCTGCCCGCACCCACGCAAGAAGCGTTGAAGCTAGCAGCTTGCGTGGGAGATAAATTTGCTCTAGATGTGCTGTCACTTGTTAGCGAAAAGTCAGCTAATACTACAGCAACGGAACTTTATTCAGCTTTGCAATCAGGGTTAATTCTGCCATTGAGCGATGCTTATCGCATTCCTTTAGTTTTTGATCGAGCCGAATCAATCCATCTCAAGTTAGACACTTCGCGGGTTAGTTACAAATTTTTGCACGATCGCGTTCAGCAAGCCGCATATTCGCTGATTCCCGAAGACCAAAAGCAATTAACCCATTTAAAAATCGGTAAATTACTGTTACAGAATACTCCACCAGACAAGCTAGAAGAAAACATCTTTGATATCGTCAATCAATTAAATGTCGGAGTTGACACGATTAGCCAAGAGTCAGAAAAAACTCAGTTGGCACAATTAAATTTAACTGCTGGACGCAAAGCCAAAGCGGCGGCTGCGTATGAAGCTGCTGTTAGGTATTTGCGGGTTGCTATGGAACTCTTGCCTGCGGATTCTTGGCAAAGCCACTATGACTTAACGTTAGCAATTTACGAGTCAACGGCAGAAGCTGAATACTTAAACATCAACTATGAAGATTCAAAAAAGATGGTTGATATTGTCCTGCAAAAATCTAAAACCTTACTAGAAAAAGTGAATGTTTATGAACTTCAAATCCAGTCTTATAACGCTCAAAATAGAGTGGTAGAAGCACTAAATACAGGACTGGAAGTGCTGCAACTGTTAGGCATTTCTTTTCCTCAAAATCCCCACGCGCTAAATATTATGGCGGGACTGAGTAATACCAAACTGAGCTTGGGATTGAAACGAATTGAGGATTTAGCTAACTTGCCAGAAATGATTGATCCCGAAAAACAAGCAGCCATGCGGATTTTATCAGGGATTCTCAGCAGTGCTATTCAGGCAAAACCCCCACTGATACCGCTGCTGGCATTTAGGATGGTCAAGCTGTGTATTAAATACGGTAATTCGCCTTATGCAAGTATTGCCTACGTTTATTATGGCGTAGTTATGTGCAAGCTAGGGGACATTAGTTTGGCATACCAATTCGGTCAACTGGCAATTAGGATGTTAGACAAATTTCCCTCCCGTTCAATCAAAAGTAGAGTTTATGCAACATTTGGTTCTTTTATTCACCACTGGAAAGCCGATCTCAAGTCAGGATTAGACGATCTCAAAGAAGGTTTTAAAACTGGGATGGAAACTGGAGAGTTGGAATTTGCTGGTTATGCTATAGGTGCATATTGCTTAAACAAACTGTCGATAGGAGAGCCTCTAGATTTGGTGGATCAGGAGACTGGTAAATATATGAAACTAATGCAGCAATCTCAACTAGAAATGGCTGTACAGTATATAAGTATAGGCAGGCAGACAGCCCTCAATTTGCGCGGTCAAGCTGTCGAACCCTGTCATTTAGTCGGTGAGAGATTTAATGAAGTTAAAACGCTCCCCCTTTTAATAGAATGTAAAAACTTTTTTTTAGTCGGTTTGGTTTATCATGCCAAAACTCAGCTTAATTTTATCTTCAGAAACTACGCGCAAGCATTAGAAAATTCCAGGTTATTTGAGAAACATGAGGAGTCTGTAGCCGGATTTGATGTGGTTGCTCTGAATAATTTTTACTCCTCTCTCAGTATCCTCGCTTTGTATCCAGCAACTGGCAAAGGGGAACAAAAGGAATATTTGGAAAAAGTGCTGCAAAACCAAAAGAAGATGAAAAAATGGGCAGTTCATGCTCCGATGAATTATCAACACAAATACGACTTGGTAGCAGCGGAAACAGCGCGAGTTTTGGGACAAAATACCGAAGCAATGGAATTGTACGATCGCGCAATTGATGGAGCCGCCAAAAACGGTTACATTCAAGAGGAAGCATTAGCCTGTGAATTAGCAGGAGAATTTTATCAAGCTTTGGGTAAAGAGATAGTTTCTCAAGCATATCTGACTAAAGCCTATTATGGATATATCCATTGGGGAGCAATAGCTAAAGTTAAACACTTAGAATCAACACATCCTTTCTTAGCAGCACAGACGCGCACAATTCAAACCCCAACCCTCGATGTCACCCGCACTGCCACGGGAAATACTACCAGTAGTAGTTTAGGCGATTTATTAGACTTAGCTACTTTTATTAAGTCGGCGCAAGCCATTAACGGTGAAATAGTTCTAGAAAAATTGTTGACCAAATTAATCAAAATTATTTTAGAAAATGCGGCAGCTCAAAAAGTAGTGCTGCTGCTGCTGAAAAACGATATTCTCTGCATAGAAGCTACTGGCTGTTTTGCGGAGGATAAAGTAACACTTTTACCCTCTATTACAGTAGAAAATAGTCAAGATGTTCCCCTGTCTGTGATAAATTACGTCCACCGCAGTCAAAAGCATCTGGTTTTAGACAATGCGACTGTCGCCGAACCTTTTAATGTAGATACCTACATTCAGAAATATCAACCAAAATCAATTCTCTGTTTGCCAATTCTTTATCAATCTCAGCGGCGTGGAATAATTTATTTAGAAAACGCTTTGACAGTAGGAGCTTTTACAGCCGAGAGAGTAGAAGTATTCAAAGTGTTAATTTCTCAAGTTGCTATTGCAGTAGAAAATGCTGGTTTGTACGCGCGGGAGCAAGAAAAATCTAAACAGTTAGAAAAATCTTTCAATGAACTGCAACAGGCGCAACTGCAACTCATTCAAAGCGAAAAAATGTCTGCTCTCGGCAACTTGATTGCAGGGGTTGCTCACGAAATTAACAATCCGCTTGGTTTTATTGCGGGCAATCTTGATGCTGCTGCTGAGGCGAGCTTAGATTTGATTGATTGCTTACAACTTTACCAAGAAAAATTTCCTAATCCTGGAGATGAGTTAGAGGATAAAGCATCGGAGATTGATTTAGAATATTTGATCGAAGATTTGCCGAAAATGCTTTTATCTATGAAATCAGGTACAGAGCGCATCCGCAATATTAGCAAGTCTTTGCGGACCTTTTCCCGCGCTGACAGTGCGAATAAAGTGTCAGCAAATATTCATGAGGGCATCGACAGCACTTTGATGATTTTACAGTATCGCCTGAAAGCTAAAGATACTCGCCCCGCGATTAAAATTATCAAAGAATACGGAGATATCCCGCCAGTTAAATGTTATTTTGGGCAACTGAATCAGGTATTTATGAATTTGCTGGCAAATGCGATCGAGTGTTTTGACGAATTCAATCAGGGTCGCACTTATGCTGAAATTGAAGCTTTACCGAATACGATCGCCATTATCACTCAAGTCTCCGAGGATAGCAACAGCGTGGTGATTAAAATCAAAGATAACGGTCAAGGGATGTCATCGGAACTCAAGTCGAAAATATTTGACCATTTATTTACTACTAAAGGAGTAGGGAAAGGTACGGGTTTGGGGTTGTCTATCAGCAAGCAAATTGTGGAAGAAACCCACGGCGGTAAACTAACTTGTGAATCGGTGCTGGGAGAAGGTTCGGAATTTGCGATCGCCCTTCCCCTGAATTAAGATTATGGAACTATGGCGTGTTTTAAAACCCGCAGATCCCCCCTACTCCCCTTTTTAAGGGCGATTTAGGGGGATCGAGACTCGGCTAAAAACGGCACAGCACATATATGAAAATTTGTCAATGCCTAATTATTTCGGAAAAAGTCCGCTGTTCACAGTCTACATTCGGCAGTATGCAGTTACATTATTAGCTAAATGTAATAACTATATTTGATAGGAGTTTTTCGAGTGAACGCTGCCGAACAAGCCAAAAATATAGAAGTTGCCAGCAAAATTGCTGCGGTTGTTAATTTATTCAAGTCGGAATTCCCGGATACAAAAGTCGATTTAAAACCTTGGATGAATGACCAGGATACCAGAGAACTGGTAGATCCAGATTCGATCGACATTGGCTTCCATTTCCCCGGTAGAAGCCGCTTGCTGCAAAGCCGCAGCATCTTGATTCAAATCCGATTTTACCAAGATCCGGTGGAAGGATATCGGCGGGCGATCGGGGTTGAGGCAGCCGGTTACGATCATACTGGTCAGCAGTGGCGCTTTTCTACCGTTGACAATTGGGGTTTTGTCGGTGCAACCGAACCCGCTGCGGAGTCTGCCCAAAAACTCAAAGACTTTTGCCGTGAGATATTCGGTTTGTTTAATCAATCTTTTTGAGGACTTCAGTTTTCACGGATCTCCTGTTTGTAGTAAAGACTTTATTCCTTGCTATTATCGCAATTGTCGATCGACCTACAGCCAACTGGATAAACAGATTTGTAAGTAGTCGATCGCTTGCCAAACAAAGTATAGCGGTTATCGCGGACTTGTTCGTACACGCGATCGCCCATCCACTTCATCCCCGGCATGGCGCGGTAAGCAGCCACAAACACCTCGCCAGCAGGAAGTATTCGCCCGATTTCCTCCGCCGCATCGCTGCCCTGCCAGCGCCGTTCCGGGGTGTTGCCATCTATCAAAATCATGCCCATTTCGCAGTCTTCAGACGTAATCCCAAAGCGATTTAATTGCTCTAAATCTTGCATGGAAATATACTCAAAATTCTTGCCTTGGTCTAAGTTTTCTAGTAACTGCACCAAGGTAACGCAGAGATTGCAATTGCCGTCGTAAATTACGCTATATTTCATTAGTTGACTGTTGACTGTTGACTGTTGACTGTTGACTGTTGACTGTTGACTGTTGACTGTTGACTGTTGACTGTTGACTGTTAACTAATGACTACTGACTACTGACTACTGACTACTGACTACTGACAACTGACAACTGACAACTGACTACTGACTACTGACTATTCCCCACAGGAATCTCGATCGCAAATTCCGTGCCTTGACCCGGTGCAGAATCGCACTTAAGCAGCCCGCCGTGTTTTTCCACCACAATTTGATAGCTGATAGACAGCCCCAAACCAGTACCTTTACCAGGTTCTTTCGTAGTAAAAAACGGATCGAACAGCCTTTCGTGAACATCTATCGGAATCCCCGGCCCGTTGTCAGCAATCCGAATCACAATATGAGAAGGATGTCGAATTGAATTATCATAAACAGCAGAATCTGCTTGGATCAAAGCATCCTGTTCATATTTTACATCCGTACAAATCCGCAGCGTCGGCGAAGGACAATAAGGAATAAGCGCCTGTTCCCCCTCCGCCCACTGTCCAGTCTCCATTGCCTCTTCCAAAGCATCAATTGCATTGCCGATAATATTCATAAATACCTGATTCAACTGTCCTGCATAACACTGTACGCGGGGCAAATTCCCGAATTCTTTGATCAGCACAATTTTAGGATGCCCTGCCGTTTCTTTCAACCTGTGCTGCAAAATCAACAAAGTGCTTTCAATCCCTTCGTGAATATCCACCTGCTTTTGTTCGGCTTCATCTAATCGCGAAAAATTTTTCAGTGACAGCACAATTTGGCGAATTCGCTCTGCTCCCATTTTCATCGAATTTAACAGCTTCGGCAAATCTCTGAGCAGAAAAGTCAAATCGATATCATTTATCTCTTGTTGAATAATCGGTGTTGGGTGCGGGTATTCCTGCTGGTAAAGTTGCAGAATTTTTAGCAAGTCTTGAAAGTAATCGTCAGCGTGCATGACGTTGCCGTAAATAAAGCTAACTGGATTGTTGATTTCGTGAGCAACCCCAGCGACTAATTGACCCAAACTTACCATTTTTTCATTTTGAACCATCATGCTTTGAGTTTTATGCACGTCCCGCAGGGCTTTTGCCAGTTCTTCATTTTTAGTCCTCAATTGACTTTCGGAAAGCCGCACCGCTTCTTCTGCGTGTTTGCGATCGGTAATATCTTTGCGAATTGCTACATATTGATGGGGTTCTCCGCTGGGATTTAAGAAAGGTACAATCGTAGTATCCAACCAGAATAATGTGCCGTCTTTAGCTTGATTTTTCATTTCTCCCCGCCAAACCTTTCCCTGGCGGATGGTTGACCAAAGCTGCTTGAAAAAATCGGCTGAGTGATAGCCAGAATTGACAAGTCTGTGGGTTTTGCCGAGCAGTTCTTCTCGGGAGTATTTAAAGAGTTCGCAAAATTGCTCGTTGACATAGGTAATGGCTCCGAATTCGTCGGTATTCGAGACAATTGCCGATTGATCCAAAGCAAATTTTTCAAATTCCAACTCTTGGAGAGTTTGGCGCAATTCTGCTTCTGCTTGTTTGCGATCGCTAATATCGGTAATCATCCGCAACACCCCGGAAAAATTGCCCTCACCGTCGAACATCGGCGTCGCGGACACGATCGCCCACAAGTGAGATCCGTCTTTCCGAGTAAACTTAAAATCGTGGCGTTCGCGAATGCCTTGCCGCCGACGCTGGACGTAACTTTCTGCTATTTTCCTAGACTCGCAGTCGATAAACTCAAATAGCGATCGCCCCAGCATTTCCTCCACAGTATACCCCAGCATTTCGGCCATCCGAGAGTTAGCAAAAGTCGTGGTACTTTCGCTGTCAAACATCCAAACGCCCTCCGAAGCCGTCTCGACAATGCAGCGGTAATAATTCTCCCTCTCCCTGACTGTTGCCTCTGCTTGCTTGCGAGCGGTAATATCAGTTTGCACCGCAATAAAACCTTCGAGTTCCCCATTTTCTTGATAAATTGGGGCGATCGAAAGCGCCACCCAATAACCCTTTCCATCCTTGTTGTAATTGTAGATTTCCTGATTAAACGGCACGCCTGCAGCCAAAGCCGATCGTAGTTGAGCAATAGTTAGCGGGTCTGTTTGAGCGCCTTGCAGTACATCACCCGGTTTTTTGCCCTGCATTTCGGCCAGCACGTAACCGCTAATCCGAGTAAATCCTTCATTCACCCATTCAATGCAGCCTTGAGCATCAGTAATAATCACACCATTTTGCGTTTTTTGAGCCACAATGGCCAAACGCGACAATTCTGTTTCAGTTTTTTTGCTTTCCGTAATATCTTCAGCAATACCCAGAATGTACTTAGGCGCGCCAGACTCGTCAAACAAAGGAACTTTTTTCGTGTGCACAATCCGCTTTCCCCCGCGCGGAAGTTCGATAGTTTCTTCGGGCAAATCGATACCTTTTCTCGTTGCCAACACTTCTAAATCTTGTGCTTGCAAGTAATTGGCATGATCTGACTCGAACAAATCAGCAGCATTGTTTAAGATCACTTCATCCCTGGAATAGCCAAACAATTCTTCGCTAGCAGTATTCCAATAAATAAATCTTTGCTCTACAGCATCTTTAATAAAGACACTACTCGGCAGATTTTGCAGTACCGCATTGAGAAAATCTTGAGTGTTTCGCAGGTTTTCCTCAGCTCGCTTTCGTTCAGTAATATCCAAAATTACTCCGTCGAGATAGACAACCCGACACAGAGAATTTGCGATCGGTGAAATTGGCGAAATCGGCGAAACCACAGCAGACAAAAAGCCCTCAATTTCCCCTTGTCCCTCTTGTCTTCCTCTATCCTCTTCCGCCTCGACGCAAACAGCTTTGCCTTTTTCGTAAACCCAGCTAATTTCGCCGTCAGCCCGGACAATGCGGTATTCAAGGATGTACGGAGCTTGGGTTTCTACACTTTTTTTGACAACACCATCCACATTTTTGCAGTCTTGAGGATGGATAATGCTGGCAAAAGAACGGACGCGATCGTTGATAAAATCAGAAGAGGGATAGCCTGATATTTCTTGAACAGCCTCGCTCAAAAACGCCATTGTCCGTGTTAATTCCCCGGCGTCCGTATACTCGCAGGTACAGCGGTAGACAGCACCGGGAATATTAGCTACTAAATTTTTATATCGTTCTTCGCTTTTTAACAAAGATGAGCCGTCTTCGTTATTGCGATCGCCGTTCTTAAATGTAGAAGAATTGGAAGAAGTTTGCATGGTTTTTTTTCATTTGTGAGTGCAGGGGCAAGTAGTCGAGTAGATGACCCTATAAAAAGTGAATTTAATGTGCGAATTAATTCGTTATAAACTAATATAGTACAAAATTAGTTCTGCGAACATTCAGAAAATTTGAGGGCGGGTAATAGGTAAAGCTAATCAAGGCTATAGATATAGAAAACAGTTCGGAAACGCATTGTCTAACGGATTGAACGCATTTAACGTATGTATGTTGAGGCTCGAGGGAAACAGGGAAGATTTTCCCCTTTCTCGTTTTCCCACTCCCCCTCTCTCCCCATCTCTCCCTCTGCCAATCCCCCACTCCCTCACTCTCGTTACAATAAGATAAGTGGCCTTGTTACTGATCGCCCCTCAAACAAAACACCGTCAGGAACCTCAGCCTTTAGGCATGAGGCTTGAAGGAGAAATCTAACAAGCCGTTCTGACGGGCCTCAGTCTTAACTGACTACGTTTTTCGAGTCATGACACCCTGGGATGCGTAGCTAGTCCTTTGCTCTGTCGTTGAGAGTTAAACAGTTCTAAGGTAACAGGAACAGTGCTTTCAACCTAACAAGCTCTTAAAACTTTGACCGACAAGCTAACTTTACTCCGAAAAGAGATTGAGGCAACCATACCTCACGCCTTGGGGCAACCATACCCCTCCACCCCGCGAGGGGATTCAATTCAATGTAAAGCCGTCCTAAAAGGACGGGGTTTCAAACCCATAGTTCTGATGACTCAACAACAACCCCGGATTTGCATTCTCGGCGGAGGCTTCGGCGGACTCTACACAGCCCTGCGCTTGAGTCAGTTACCCTTCTCCAAAACCGAAAAACCCGAAATAGTCCTAGTTGACCGTCGCGATCGATTTTTGTTCGTTCCCCTGCTGTACGAACTCCTGACCGGCGAACTCCAAACCTGGGAAATTGCCCCGCCGTTTGCCGAACTCTTGGAAAGCACAGGTGTGCGCTTTTGTCAAGGTACTGTCTCCGGCATCGATGTGGAGGAAAAACGAGTGAAGTTGCACGACGGCCCAGAAATTCCGTGCGATCGCCTGGTTTTGGCTTTAGGCGGCAAAACCCCCCTAGATATGGTCAAAGGTGCCGTTGAATACGCTTACTCATTTCGCACTCTCGACGACGCCTACCGCTTAGAAGAAAGATTGCGGTTTTTAGAAGCCAGCAACAAGGACAAAATTCGGGTTGCGATCGTCGGGGCCGGTTATTCGGGAGTAGAATTAGCTTGTAAATTAGCCGATCGACTCGGAGAAAAAGGTCGCGTGCGGTTAGTCGAGCAAAGCGATATGATTTTGCGGACATCACCGGAGTTTAACCGCGAAGCCGCCAGCCAAGCTTTAGAAAAACGGAAAGTGTGGATCGACTTAGAAACAGAAGTAGAGGCGATCGAAGCGGACACAATATCCTTACTTTACAAAGGACAATTAGATGTTCTCCCCGTAGACATAGTGCTGTGGACAGTAGGAACTCAAGTTAGTCAAGCAGTGCGATCGCTACCCCTCAAACAAAACCGCCGCGGTCAATTAATAGTCAATTCACAACTGCAAATTATCGACCATCCAGATATATTTGCCTTGGGAGACATAGCAGAATGTCACGATGCAACTAATCAAAAAGTCCCCGGAACAGCCCAAACAGCATTCCAGCAAGCTGACTACACCGCCTGGAACATTTGGGCATCCCTCACCGGCCGCCCCTTACTTCCTTTCCGCTATCAGCCACTAGGAGAAATGATGACATTAGGAATTGACAACGCCACCCTAGCCGGTTTAGGAATTAAACTCGACGGACAACTAGCCCACATTGCTCGCCGCCTAGCCTATCTCTATCGGATGCCAACATTTGATCATCAACTAAAAGTGGGTTTCAATTGGATTAGCAGGCCGATTCAGGAGTTGCTTAAAAGCTAATCGATGCTTCTTCAAATAGATCGGCAACAGGCTTTCCGGCCTGTTCCCAAAAAATTCAATATTCTTGTGGAATGGGCATCTTGCCCGTTCCCAAAAAATTCAATATTCTTGTGGAATGGGCATCTTGCCCGTTCCCAAAAAATTCAATATTCTTGTGGAATGG
>NZ_JAUBPT010000102.1:16775-29926 GCF_036700905.1 Microcoleus sp. S13_C3
GCATCTTGCCCGTTCCAAAAAATTCAATATTCTTGTGGAATGGGCATCTTGCGCGTTCCCAAAAAATTCAATATTCTTGTGGAATGGGCATCTTGCGCGTTCCCAAAAAATTCAATGTTCTTGTGGAATGGGCATCTTGCCCGTTCCCAAAAAATTCAATATTCTTGTGGAATGGGCATCTTGCCCGTTCCTATAGAAAATATTAGGGAAAATAAAAAATGCAAACTCCTACAATTCAACAGCCAAAAACAGAAATTTCACCCCTAATTCAGCGGGAAATTCTGTTTGGGAACCCCGAAAAAACTAGCCCCCGACTTTCACCCGACGGCAAGTATCTCGCCTACATTGCACCCGATGAAAACAACGTCTTGCAAGTGCAATTGCGTACCGTCGGTCAAGCAGACGATCGCCAACTGACAGCAGATAAAAAACGGGGCATCCGCATCTTTTACTGGACTTACAGCGGCGAAGAGCTCATTTATCAGCAAGATATTGATGGTGATGAAAAATGGCATTTATTCTCAGTCAATATCCAGTCAAATCAGGTTCGCGACTTGACACCATTTCAAGGCGTTCAAGCTCATCTGATTGCCCTTGACCGCAACTTCCCTCATCACATATTAGTGGGAATGAACATCCGCGATCGGCGCAAACACGATGTTTACCGCATCAACCTGCAAAACGGTGCCGTTGAACTCGACACCGACAACCCAGGTAACATCATCGGTTGGACTTGGATTGCTGACGCCCAATTTCAAGTGCGGGCGGCCACAGCCACAACTGCCGATGGCGGCTCAGAATTGGTGTTTCGGGAAACTGCCTACAAGCCTTGGGAAAGCCTGCGAAGCTGGGGGCCCGATGAGGAAGGCAGTGCCGTCATGTTCTCAGAAAACGGCAAAATTCTTTACATCATGGGCAATCACGATGCTAATGCCAAACGTTTGATCGCATTAGACTTAGAAACCAAACAAGAAACTGATCTCGCCTCTGACCCAGAATACGATGTCGGCGATATTTTGATACACCCCACGAAGCGAGAGATTCAGGCGGTTTCCTTCTACAAAGACAAGCAAGAGTGGCAGATTTTAGATCAAAGCATAGCAGAGGATTTTGAGGATCTCGGCAAATTTCGCCCCGGCGAATTCTCCATTACCAGTCGCAACCTCGCCGACACTACTTGGCTAATCGCTTACAGGACAGACGACGGCCCAGTTTACTACTATGTGTACGATCGCATTTCCAAAACTTTCACCTTTCTGTTCAGCAATCAACCCAAACTAGAAGGGCTACCACTATCATCAATGGAACCCATTTCTTACACCGCAAGAGATGGTTTAACCATTCACGGCTACCTGACAAAACCGATTGGTATCTCAACACCAGTACCTGCCGTCTTGCTTGTTCACGGCGGCCCCTGGGCACGCGATACCTGGGGTTACAATCCACAAGCCCAATGGCTGGCAAACCGAGGTTACGCCGTTTTGCAAATCAATTTTCGCGGTTCCATCGGCTACGGCAAAGCCTTTCTCAATGCCGGCAATCGCGAATGGGCGGCTAAGATGCACGACGACTTGCTAGATGGGGTAAATTGGCTGGTAGAAACAGGAATTGCCCTACAGGATAAAATTGCGATTATGGGCGGTTCTTACGGTGGTTATGCTGCCTTAGTGGGATTGACTTTTAGTCCCGATGTTTTTGCCTGCGCCGTCGATATTGTCGGGCCAAGCAATTTGATTACGCTGCTGCAAACTATTCCCCCTTACTGGGAACCGAGAAAAGCAAGTCTGTATCACCGCGTCGGCAATTTGGAAACAGAACCAGAGTTTCTCAAATCGATCTCCCCTTTATCTTTTGTCGATCGCATCCAGAAACCTTTGCTAATCGCCCAAGGTGCCAACGACCCGCGAGTCAAAGAAGCAGAAAGCGAGCAAATTGTCAATGCCATGAAGCAAGTCGGCAAACCTGTAGAATACGTGCTTTATACAGACGAAGGACACGGATTTGCGCGGCCAGAAAATCGCCTGCACTTTTATGCGATCGCCGAAGAATTCCTAGCCAAATATTTAGGAGGCAGATTTGAACCTGCAGGCAACATTGCCAATCATTCTGGTGTGGTGAATCCGCAAACAACTAATTAGAAGGAACAAGGAAAAAGCAAGAACAAAGAAGGAATTACTCAAATCTCTTTTCTCTTCTCTTCTCTTCTCTTCCTCTGTGTTCTCTGTGTCCTCTGTGGTTAAATCATTCCGATGCAACCGGATGTGCGATAAGTCCTCTTTCCTCTTCCCTTTTTCTTCTCAAATGACCAAAATTATTTTTCTAGATGCCGCCGGTACACTATTTGACGTTCGCGGCAGCGTCGGCGAAGTCTACGGACAAATAGCCCAGAGGTTTGGAGTAACAGTTAATAGTGAAGAGTTAAATGCCGCCTTTTTCCAAAGCTTCGCCTCAGCAAGCCCGATGGCATTTCCAGGGATAGAAGTGGCAAAAATTTCCCAATTAGAATTTGAGTGGTGGCAAACAGTTTCCGCAAAAGCATTCCAAATAGCAGGCATTTTCCACCAATTTTCAGACTTTCCCAAATTCTTTGCCGAACTATACGCTCATTTTGCCACCGCCGAACCTTGGTTCGTCTATCCCGACGTATTGCCAGCATTAAATAAGTGGCAGCAACAAGGAATTGAATTAGCAGTAGTATCAAATTTCGATTCCCGAATTTATGCAGTATTAAAAGCACTCAATTTAGGTGAATATTTCACATCAGTGACAATTTCTACCGAGGTTGGTGCAGCCAAACCCGAGTCTCAAATTTTTACCGCAGCTTTGCAAAAGCACAATTGCCTTGCTGAAAATGTTTGGCATATCGGCGATAGTTTCAATGCGGACTATTGTGGCGCTAAAAATGCTGGTTTAAATGCAATTTGGTTGAATCGCCAACAAGAAAAACTGGATTTAGGAAAGTTGGATTTAATTTATTTTCAAAAAATAGAGGAATTTGCCAGTCTGGATTTTATATAAATATGATTTTTATGAGATCAAGGTTATGATTTTTATGAATTGACTTTGAGAGCTATTTATTGAATAATATGGATAATTTAACCGCAGAGAGCGCAGAGGGCGCAGAGGAAGCAAAGAGAGAGATGGTTGCTATATTTAATTTCTAGTCGGAAAGAACTTTACCGATACTAATGGTGAAATCTATGGAAACTCGACTCACTCAAACTCAGTTAGCACAGGTAGTCGCTGAAATCGACAAGTTATCGCAGCAGCGCGAGTTAGAATTGGCCCCCGATCAGGTAAGAGAAATTTTACGGGAGTTGAATCTGCCTGATGAGCTTTTAGAAGATGCGATCGCCCAAATGCGCCGCCGCGAAGTCCTAGAAAAACAGCAGCGACGCAACCGCTGGATCGCGATCGCCTCGACAGTTGTTGTCATTTCTGCGATCGGTATAGGCGTGCTGTTCGGGCAAAATCAGCAACAAAAAACTGCTCAAGTTGTGGGAGGAGAAGACAGGATTGCCCTATCTAAAAAGGGTGGTGACAGCCTTACTCAAGTCAACCGTCAAATCAACCGCCGCATCTACTACCAGGTGACGTTGAAAAATGCTCCGATCGGCAATCAGTTGTCTCTGCAATGCGATTGGATTAACCCCAGCGGTGACATTGTTCATCAGGGCAGGTATCAAACTCGCACGATCGATACTGCGGTTTGGAATACGCACTGCTTTTACGATCTCGGATCTGCTGCAGCCCCAGGCAAATGGGAAGTTCGGATGTCCCTGGATGGGCGCGTCATCAGCAGTGAACCTTTCACGGTGAAATAGATGGGTGCGATCGGCAAACCTTCACATTTCATAGGCTATTGGGGAGAGGGCGATCGCACAAAAACTCTCAGCCGTTTAGTGCCTGACTACTTCATCCGACAGGGCAAATTATCAGAATGGGCGATCGCCTCTGCATCTGTACTCACGGCTGACACAGTGACGCTGAATGCTTGCGGGCGATTTGGGCCAACCGATTTTCCGGGAGATGCTTGGGCTGCGGTGGAAGCCCAACAGCTAAGGCTGGGGCGCGATCCGTTTGGACGAGTGCCGCTTTATTGGATGCAGTTGGGAGAAACGATTTGGTTTGCGACGCGCCTGCAAATGCTGCTACCGCTGATTGCTTCCCCTCAAATTAGCCCGATCGCGCTACACAGTTATGCTTGTTTTTCCTACCTACCCACGCCGTTAACGCCGATCGAGCAAATTGCCTCCGTAGCAGCCGGAAGCGAGATGATTTGGGAAATCGCCGATGTTAACGATCTGCCGAAAGTACGCGCGCCGAAGCTATCCCGTAGGGAATCGCTGCCATCGGCTTGGCAAGAAGCGCCCCAATTACTGCGGAGTGAAGATGAGGCGATCGCACAATTGCAAGGGCTGTTGCAACAGGCGATCGATCGACAAGTGGCCGATTTGCCGATCGACGAACCCGTAGGCGTTTTACTTTCCGGTGGCATCGATTCTTCCCTGGTGACGGCGCTGCTAGTGAAAGCAGGCTTGCAAGTGCGCGCCTATGCCCTCGATTTTGGTGTCGAAGCCTATTCCGAACTGCCCTACGCCCAACAGGTGGCGGACTTTTTTCAGATTCCGCTGATTCGGGTGGCGGCGACGGGTGATGAAGTGTTGCGCGCGATCGGGCCAACCGCCAAAGCCCTCGATTTACCCTATGGAGACGGCACGACGGCTGCACTGTTTTTGCTCAAACAGGCGGCGGCGCAAGACGTGCGAGTTGTATTCAATGGCGAGAATGGCGATCAGCTATTTGCTGGATGGACAAACAAACCTTTGATTGCACACGGAGTTTACAGTGCAGAACATCCCGCCGGAGGAGAAACCTTTGAACAGCAGTATTTGCGGACGTTTCAGCGATTTTATGGTTATGAAAAACAGATTTTTTCGCCACAAATGCTCGATCGCATCCAGTCTCACGATTTGAGCGTTTACCTGCAAGACGCGATCGATCCCGAAACCTGTCCTTCCCTGCTAGCGAGGCTGCGACGCGCTTCGCTGATGCTCAAAGGTGCCCAAAATATTCAGCCGAGGGCAACGGCATTGGCGTTTGCTTGCGGTTTGTGGGTGCGATCGCCCTTCTGCGACCCCGACCTCACGGACTGGACGTTTCAACTCCCTGGCGAGCTGCTACTGCAAGGTGCGTGCGAAAAATACATCCTCAAAAAAGCGTCCGAACGCTGGCTGCCGCCGGAAATTGTCTGGCGGGAAAAGCGCGGGATGGGTGTGCCGTTGAAGGTTTGGTATTACGGGGAGTTTTGGACTGCGATCGGCGATCGGCTGAATCCGAATCTGTTGCGATCGCAAAATTGCTGGCAGCCCCATTTGGCTGACTCGATGTTATCGGGACAACTCGGAGTTGCCATGCGCGAT
This sequence comes from Microcoleus sp. S13_C3, assembly GCF_036700905.1. Lineage (NCBI taxonomy): Bacteria > Bacillati > Cyanobacteriota > Cyanophyceae > Oscillatoriales > Microcoleaceae > Microcoleus > Microcoleus sp. S13_C3. Next base: position 22,199 of record NZ_JAUBPT010000102.1, read on the forward strand.
CGCTATATTGGCAATAATCTCTGGTTGCTGCTGATGTGGCAGGCATGGCGAACCGAAGTTTTAGGCGAAATTCCGGTTAAGCGATCGCTCGATCATGTGTTTTGGTTGCCACCGGCGATCGGACAACGCATTTGGAAATATCGAAGGCAGTTGACAGTTGACTGTTGACTGTTGACTGTTGACTGTTGATTTTACAATCTTCCCTGTTCCGAACATCCGTTAAATCCGTTAAATAATCCGTTGCCGAACATCCGTTACATCCGTTACAAAATCCGTTGCCGAACTTCTTCTATATGACTGAATCTTTGCTACAGAATGAAACCAAAACACATTCGCCGCCGTTCTCCGAAGCAAGGGCCCAGCGACTTTTGTCAACCTATGGTTCACCCTTATATGTGTATCAGGCCGAGATCCTCCGTCAGACCCTTGACCATATTACGCGATCGATCAACTATCCGCACGTTCAGTTTCATTTTGCTAGCGTCACCAACGGCAATATTGCTCTGTTGCAATTGATTCAGCAAGCTGGTTGGGGGCTACACGCGAATACACCGGGGGATGTTTTTTTGGGGCTGAAAGCGGGTTTTACGAGCGATCGCATTGTCTACACCGGCAGTAACCTCAACAGGGCGGATATTCAGCAATTGATCGAGTGGAAGATCGATCGATTTAACTTCGATAGTCTGTCGCAACTCCAAGATTTTTGCGAATATTCCGGGAGTCAAGCGCGATCGATCCGTGCCGAAATTGGACTGCGCCTCAACTCACCGGAATTGACGGGAGACAGTCGGATTGGAGTGCGTCCCGCCGAATTCGAGAAAGCCAACGAAATCGCTCAGCAGCAGGGGTTAAACATCACCGGATTGCATTTTTATCGGGGGACTGGAACTAACGCCACGAGTGCTTTTACGCAGGCGATCGATCGGCTAATTGCGATCGCCCAACAGTTGCCAGATTGGCGAACCCTCGATTTTGGCGGTGGTTTTGGCTATCCCTATCGAGGCGGTGCGGTGTTTGACTGGCGGGAGTTTGGTGCGACGATTACTGAACGATTGAGTGCGCTATCTCGCCCGATCGAATTGGTGATTGAACCGGGACGATCGGCGATCGCAGGTTGTGGCGTTTTGCTTGCGAAAGTTGTGTCGGTGAAGTGGTTGGGCGATAGGCAAATTGTCGGCGTGGATACGACTGTATCAAATCTATCGGTGCCTGCGGTGCACGGGGGCTATCGGGCGATCGCGACTTGGGAAACCGACGATGTATCGCGGCATGAAACGGATATTTGTGGCAACACGACTTATTCGCGGGATTATTTGGGGCGCAACTGTTGGCTACCGAAACTCAAAATTGGAGATGCGATCGCCATTTTGGATTGCGGGGCTTACGGTTATGCGATGTCGTCGCATTTTCTGCACCGCCCCCGCCCTGCTGAGGTGTTGATTGATGCTAAGGGCGATCGATTAATTCGACAGCGAGAAGACTATTCTATCTTGTTAAACGGGCAAGTATTTTAAACCTGAGATGTTACACCATTCTCAAGAACAGGCAAGATGCCTGTTCCACAATAAATAAATTCTCTTGTGGAACAGGCATCTTGCCTGTTGCTGACAATGGTGCAAGATATCAGTTGTAACGAAGTTATCTCTCTTCTCTTCCTCTGCGTCCTCTGCGGCCTCTGCGGTAAAATCCTTCCAAAACAACCGTCAACGATATAAATCCATTAAATCAATCAGGAGTAACCGAAATGGGAATGAAATGCGTCCAGTGTCAAACAGACAACATTTTGAGCGATCGCACAAGCAACTCAGGTCGCTGTAAACAGTGCAACCATCCGTTTGTCTTTGAACCGACTACCGTCACTGATAAAAAGTTGGCATTCACCGATCCCTTTTTCAAAAATGCGATAGAAAATATTTCGAGCCAAAATATGTTGTTTTTTACGCACAAACAGTTTTTGTATTTTATTGACCAAAAGCTTAAATCTCGCACGCCAGAAACCAGTTGGATTTTGACCTACTTCTTGTTTAGCGTATTTATGGGCATCTTCGGCATTAACTGGGCTTCTGCTATTTTACCGTCACAATTCGCAGTTGTTATTCCCTTCGCTCTCTACAATTTGATTTGGATAGGGCTATTGTTCCACTACAGCAAATCTCCTGCTCAAGGTATTCGCGGCAGAAGAAATAATGCTAAAAACCTCCAGATTTTAGGGGGAATTATTTTAGTGCTGGGCATTTCAGGAAGCCTAATATTTGATTATTTTTCAGGATACATTGTAGCGATTACACTAGGGCTATTTTCCTACTGGCTCGGCATTTCACAAAAAAAACGCCCACAGATAACGGGTGAAATATTTCTCGTTAATCAAGCGCAAAGTGATAAATGGCTGCGAGACTGGCAAACAGTAAACGGCACATTAGAAAAACTGCTCCCTGCTGCTCGTCAAGAGGCTTTGCCCGCCACCATCGATCGCGAAGTCAGCGCCTACAGCTTCGATCGCGCAATTATCTGTGACAGTGACGAAATAGCTCAATTCCTAATTGCCAACAACGTCCATTTTGAAAACAACTGCGCGATTCTTAGTATTAGTGGCTATCCCCAAAGCATCTTCAGTACCGTGATTGAAATGCTGCGGCGCAATGCCGATTTGAAAGTTTATGCGCTGCACAATGCGAGCCCTGCTGGAGTTGGCTTGGTACATCAACTGCGAACTAATCCAAACTGGTTTGCGAATCAACAGGTGACAATTTTTGATTTGGGAATTTCTCCCCGTCAAATCTTAGCAACCCGTGATATGTTTGTGCAGCAATCTCAAACAATGGCACAAACAGCCCGTCAATTACCCGACGCTGTAAGGCAAGGTTTAACAGCAGAAGAACTAGCATGGCTGGAAGCCGGCAATTTTGTGGAATTGGAATCGTTTACGCCGCAGCGGTTGTTGCGCGTGGTGAATTATGGACTTGCTCAGAGTGGCGATCCGCAGGGTAACGAGGGCTTAATATTAGTGGATGATAATGTTGGATATGGCGGCGGCTATGTGTTTGTCTCCGATAGTTTTGGTTAGGGCGTGTTTTCAAACTTTATATTAGACTTATTAATAATAAGCTTAAAAAGTCTTGAAACTTAGTCTGAATAAGATGTTTAGCGCTCTTTTGTTAAAATCCTAAAAAGCTTATCTTGGTAAGGGCTTCAGCGATTTTAAAATGAGGTGCAAAAAAGCTGAGATTAACTCGGTGAGTAAAGGTTTCAAATTTTTTAATTTCCCCCCACGGGGGGAAGTTGAGTTTAAATTGTGTGAAATTTGCCTTCAACTTTCTCTCGTCTGGTTTTGTTTGTGTAGGCGCGGTTTCTAACCGCCCGCACTTCAAACGACCTGGAATTTTTCAAGTCGTATACTCCGCATTAATCTTCACGTAGTCGTAACTCAAATCGCATCCCCAAGCTTTCGCAAAACCGCTGCCATTCCCCACACTAACCTGAATTACAACCGTATCAGCCTTCAAATATTCCCCCTCCGCAGCCGCTTTCATATAATTACTTGCAGCAGCGCGATCGAACTCTTTAGGTTGTCCGTTTTCCATCATCAAAAAATCCCCCAATTGAATCCGCAAATTCTCTTGATCGAAAGCGACACCAGCGCGCCCAGCCGCCGCCGCAATTCTGCCCCAATTCGGATCGCGTCCGAAAATAGCAGCTTTCACCAAAGAAGAACCGACAATTGTTTTGGCAATTTTACTCGCAGAAACTTCATCCAGCGCGCCACTAACTTGCACTTCCACCAAACAAGTTGCACCTTCGCCGTCACGGGCGATCGCCTTTGCTAAATGCACGCAAACTTCTGTAAGCATCGCTTCTAATTTTTCAGCATCTGCCCCCATTTCCGTAATTGCCGGTGTGCGGGATTGACCATTCGCCAAAGCAATTAGCGAATCGTTGGTACTGGTATCGCCGTCAACAGTAATTTGATTGAAACTTCTGTTAGCCGCCCGACTCACCATTTCTTGCCACAAATGCGATGACACTGCTGCATCGCAAGTTACAAATGCCAGCATTGTTGCCATATTCGGGTGAATCATTCCCGAACCTTTGCAAATCCCGCCGATGCGGACGGGTCGATCGCCAAACATGGTTTCCAGGGCGATCGTTTTCGGCACTAAATCAGTCGTACAAATAGCCTTAGCCGCCGCATCGGAACCAGTTTCCGATGCCTCAGCAACTAATCGGGGAATTCCCGCCCTCAGCGGTTCCATTTTTATCCGCTGTCCGATGACGCCAGTGGAGGCCAAAAGAATAGATTCTGGAGGAATATTCAGCGCTTCTCCCAACAATTTGGCACTTTCGAGGGCATCTGCCAAACCTTGTTCGCCAGTAGCAGCATTAGCTTGTCCCGCATTGCACAAAATTGCTTTGGCGCTGGGTTTAGCTTGCAAACGCTGGCGGCAGTAGTCCACACAAGCGGCTCGGACTGTGGATGTTGTGAAGACTCCGGCGGCGATCGCGTCTACCTCTGACAAAATTAAACTTAAATCTGGTAAGCCTGAAGGCTTCAAACCCGCTGTAATTCCCGATGCTCTATACCCTCTGGGTGCTGTAACTCCGCCGTCAATTTCTTTCCAGTCCGACATCATGACCTCCCTAGTAGCCTTCAATCTGCTGAAAGGGGATTATACCATTTTAGATTTTAGATTTTAGATTTTAGATTTTAGACTTCGGCGTGAGCGCTCAGTCGAACGATTTTAGATTTTAGATTCCCCATTCTTTTGAACCCAATTTCCCATTCCCCATTCCCAATTCCCCATAAAACTAATCGCGGCTTCCAATCTAGAGTTATAACTCAAGAAGAAGTCGCGACGGTTTTGTAATTGACATTATTAATTTTTAGCTGGCAAAGAACAAACTCGATTCAACTATCTCGCCTTTGAAAAAACGAGTTATTTGCGATCGATACTCGCTGGAGAACCAGCATCTAAACCAACTTCAGCAGCCACACGGCTCAGCATGGATTCCTGACGGTTTTTGACGACGTGTTGATGGCGCATCATCAGGTTGCGGGCTTGTTCTTGAGTGGACATAACTGATTTCTCCAAATTATAGGTAATAACTTCGTAGACAATTGTCGAAATTGAGTTTGCCCTAGCTCATAGTGGCGTTGCTGCGATCGTAACTTGCTTGAAAGCTGGGCTGCGGTTTGCCTTGAATGTGACCCCAGTAGTGCGTATCTTCCATCCCGACTTCGGTGGCGGTGCGGTTGAGCATGGATTGCTGGCGGTTCTTCACCAGTTGGTGGTGGCGCATCATCAGAGAGCGAGCTTGATTTTCAGTAGACATATGCGGTTCCTCCGTATTCTTTAGATTAATGTTGGGCTTGTTTTTTCTTCTCTTTTATCACTATAACAGACAATTCTGTATCTAAAGCTACCAAATCCAAACTGTCACAAAACTTTACAATTGGGCGATGGGGCGAGAATCTCGATCGAGGTTGCAGGGAGTGCGATCGAGCTTGGGCTAGTGGATTGGGATCCAACCTCAGAGGCTGTAAAAGCGACAAAGGATACCAACTTAGGCTAATCGCCTGACCATAAACAGCCGTGAAACCTTTTGCCCCATCTGGTAGACCGAAAGAGAGAACCTGTGTGCTCGCTTCAGGTTCAGGAACACTTGCTGCTGTGACCACCACAGCACTAAGTCGAAGGTATCAAGGGGAGTGTGGCGTTTTCGGCCAGCAGGTGCATGAAGGCTTTGTCAAACCCGACCCTCTGATGAACCCTCGTTGCAGTCGCAATACTTTGACCAAAAATAATGGGACACAAGCCCCTTCTTCAGTGGACGGCTTTCTGTTAACTGTCTTAGTATATTGATGTAGAGGTTTTCCAGGTCAAATGTTTGTCAAGGAATTTAAAGCGAAAGGCTCTCCTGAGTTTATGGTGTAAAATGTACCTACTAATACATTTACCGTTATGAGCTTCCATCTAGACTATCTATTAGCCTTGCCTGGAGTCAGGGTTGAAACTTGTACTCAAGTTGAGGGAAAAATTTTCTTGGGACTGAGCATTTTATCAGAAGGAATTGTTTGTCATCATTGTAACAATCCTACCGAAAAACTGCATCAAAATCGACCAATTTTAGTAAGAGATTTGTCGGTTTTTGGTCGTCCTGTATATCTAAAAATCCCACGACGGCAGTTTTACTGTCCTATATGTCAACGGTATCCCACAGAAAAATTAGATTTTTTGGACGTTAAAAGACGGCATACTCAACGATACGAACAAAATATTTATGAGCGTGTTAAACAATCGAGCATGGAGCAAATTGGACGAGAAGAAGGACTGAGTTATGACGAAATAAAAGGAATATTTGAGCAGGTAAACACCCTAAAAAAAAACCGAATTGGCAACGGGTTAAACGAATTGGTCTGGATGAGATAAGTATGCGCTCATGTCAAGGAAATTTTGTGACTGTTGTGAGTGACCTGGGCGAAGGTAATTTAATTGAGATGATTGATTCTCATCGCTGTGAAGAAATCATTGAAGTTCTTATGGAACAAGCAATTGAGGTTCGTGAACAAGTTGAGGAAGTCAGTGTTGATATGTGGGGAGGATTCCCTAAAGTTATCAAAAAAGTATTCCCAAATGCCAAAGTTATTATTGATCGTTTTCATGTCATGAAAGTAGTTAATAAAGACTTAAATAAGTTACGTAGAGCAGCCGGAATAACAGATAGGCAAAGTAAATATTTATTATTAAGTAATCGAGTAAATTTGAATCAAGACCAGATTGATAAATTAGAAGTGATACTAGGAAAATCCGAATGTTTGCGAATTGCGTATGAGATGAAAGAAAAATTTAGAGAAATATATGAGACTAATTTGACGGTCCAAAAAGGGCAGAAGAAAATCAAAGAATGGCTAAATCATGCACAAGTATTTTTTAGAGAAGCTGCATCAACAATTGAGAATCATTTTGAGGGTATTTGCAACTACTTTCTTCCTCGCACAACAAGTGGAGTCATGTCAGGAATCAACAACCGGATTAAGTTGATAATGCGGCAAGGGTATGGTTTTTCTAATTTTAATAATTTTAGGAATCGCGTATTAGCTTGCTTTTATGATTAGATAAACTTATAACCATAAGTTCAGGAGAGCCAAGCGAAAGGGAAAACAACTCAATATTCAGCGATAGACGATGCGATTAAAACTGCTCAATTTGTCCGCAACAAGTGTGTCCGTTTTTGGATGGATAACAAAGGTGTGGGGCAGAAGGAGCTGTATCGCTATAACACATTGTTGAGAGCTGAGTTTCCTTTTGTTAACGCCTTAAACTCCCATGCTTGTCAAGCTTCAGTCGAACGAGCTTATTCATCAATTGCTCGGTTCTACGACAACTGCAAGAAGTCTATTCCCGGAAAGAAGGGTTTTCCAAAGTTCAAGAAAAACTGTCGCTCTGTCGAATACGTGCGATGTAGAAAGTTAAATGTCTTAGAGTAGGGAGCCTTCTCCCTCTGTGGATTCCGTTCCACAGTCCTCCCGTAAAAGAGTCTAGAACTCCGGTCACATTGGAAGTAAGTAATGAGTCCAATGGAATGCAGACCACGAAAGCACCAAACTGACAGCCTAAAGACAGTGGATGTGCAAGAGGAAGTCAGGAATGGTTAACGGGTAGTAATAAATATGTAGTGATTAGATATTTATTGGCTCAAAACATAGTTGTAATGATGGATAAAATACCAAAT
>NZ_JAUBPT010000001.1:0-90457 GCF_036700905.1 Microcoleus sp. S13_C3
TAAAGGTTTCATCCTATTTTACCTTTTTTGGTCTACCCCCTTGACAATTTGCACTTTTTCTTAACTTGTCACAAATGAAGTGCGATCGACTCCTGGGTAAAAAGTCGAGGTAATCGTTATACGATCAACTACAATGCCAACAGAATCATTGGTATTACTCTGCGTCGCCGCGCATCCAAAGCAACTTCAACATCTCGCCTGAGAATCGTCCTCCAGCGCAGCGCCCAATTACCTCCCGGATACTTTATTCTCACAGCCTATCCCCAATGATCAATCAATTTCCTCATTTAACCCAATTTTTCAGTTCCTACTTTCACCAAGACTGGCCGTTAGAAGCTGACACTCCCAGCGATGTAGTGAACAACTACCGCACCAGCGAACCGCCCGCAAGTGTTGAAGCTGCATCGCAAGAGCTCAGCAAACTGCTAGAAATGCCGATCGCCCCAGCCGATTTAGAAGCATTTATCCTCGATGAATTAGGGTGTTACTACGACCCCCAATCCGAAAATCAAACAGTCCGAGAGTGGTTGGAATCGGTGCAAAAATCTTTGAATAATCCCAGCTAAACTCTACTGACATCAGCTACCGCGTGATCGATAAGCCCGTAGGGGCGGGTTCACCACTAGCCTCAAAAAGTACAGATAGGTTAAATAAACCCGCCCCCACCCCGCGATTTCTCTTCAAATCAAGCTCACTTGCTAACCGTCAATAAGTAGCCTTCGTGGACGTTAAAATTCGGGATAACATAAGCCAAGCTGCCGCTACCCACCGAAAAACTTTCTTCTTTAACGGTGACAAGCTTTGGCACTGATCCTTCTTGATTGTTGGGAATTTTTTCTAATTTTAGAGTGATTTTCTGACCTCTTTGAATACCTAGCTGCTCCAAATTGCCGAGGGTTAATGTTACCGTTGTTGCTGAGGAAAAATTGGGGTCGAAATAACCTAAAAGTATCTGTGCTTTACCTTCAGGATTTGACTTGCTGGCTAAAGCGACAAGGCGATTGTTATTTGACCAACTCCGCACCCGCGAATTAACTCCGTCAGCATAAGCTTTGTAAGCCCACCAAGCTGCTCTTGGCTCAAAAGTATTAGGCATGACCATCCCACTCAGCGTATTGTTGAAGCAATTGCTAACTTTATTTGGCCCTTGAGTCTCCCAACAAGCTCTGCAAGCACCGTCAGCTTTTGCATACTCTAAGTTATACAAATAACCTAAGATTTCCCCTGGCTGGTACTGCGCTAAGTTCCCGACAATTTCGTTGACGTAAATTTTTTGCAAGTTCAGTTCCTTGTAAGAGGGACTTTGCTGAAAATTACGTTTAGCATCGATGACATGATCGTCAACAAATAAAATCATCGTGTCGTTGAGTTCGTGCCAAGCTAGGAAATTTACTTCCAGTTTGTTCGCTTTGCAGTAATCCAAAAAAGCGGCGATATATTCTTTGTTGTAGTTGGTAATGCTCGGCCCGCCAATCAGGGCTGACGGCCCCAATTCTTCCCGCAAAATTTTGTAAGCCCTTTTGTAGGTTTCAAAGAATTGTTCTCTGCTGCCGTTCCAAAAGGGATTTTTTAAATCGGGTTCGTTCCACACATCCCAAATAATTTTTTTGCCTTTATTTTGCTGAGCTAATTGCCGCACGAATGCTTCCCACGCGGGGTAGTTTTGATAGGGCCAGCCTTTGGGATTGCTGCCGTAACCCCACAAGTCGCTGACTAAGAGTTGAAACTCGGCTCCGCTGGCGATTACTCGATCGTAAATATCGAGTCTCCCGGCCCGCCAAAGTTTGGGCTGCAAGGGTTTGATAGAACTATCCGGCGGTTTTGCGGTGTCGATTCCGTGCAGGATGCCGCTCATGGAAATTGTACCGGTGGCTGGCTGTCCAAAATCTACTGTAACGTTCGATCGCAGTTGGGCGATCGCTCTTGGCTGTCCCAAATAGGCTATTAACAAAACAGTGACAATAGCTAAACAAATTGGCAGCAGTTTATTAATAGGTGGGAACTTGAATGTAAATTGCATCTCTTTTCTTTTCTCCCTTCGGCGAAGGCGGACTTTGTATGTGTAGTAGCGATTTCACTCGCCGATTTGCTTTGCAAGCGAGGCAGAGCCTCAGAACCAGTTAAACATTAGTAGATTCCTAGTGAGGAGTTTAGTCCTCTCTTTAATCAATCAGAACTAAACTCCTTACTACCAACTTACCAATAAGAATTTTAACGCACCGAGGAAAACACTTCAAAACCCTGTATTGATTCTATCACTTGTTGCCACGCTCCGGAGTTTATCAGCTCGTTGATATCGAAATTAACTCGTTTTTCCGCAGCGAAACTACCAAAATTTTGCACCCACTGAAAGATAGTTTCTGTGGTCAAATAAGGTGTGCAGGCCCAAGCAGATTGCAAATTGTTCACCATCTCGGACATATCTCCCCGATCGTAAGCCTCCCAAGCTTTCCACACTAAATAATAGTATTTCAGCAGGCTATCCACTTGCTGTACCTGCTTTTGAAGTTTCGGACTAATAGAGAAACTGTCGATCTCATCGTCACTTACAAATGCCTGTTCAATTATTTCTCCATATTCCCGAAGCATCCGTTCTTCTTTGAATAGTTCTTGGGCTCGCGCTTTGCACGCTTGTCCTGCAAGTCTACGCGATTCGGGATTTTCTGCCCATATTTCCAGCGTTTCTACTAACTCTTTTACTGTTCCTTCTGGGTCGATTGTAGGATCGGGGAGCAACTTTCCTGTATCTCCCAATTCTTCAGGAATCCCGCTGACTGCTGTGGCAATTACGGGCAATCCTTTCGCCATTGCTTCCATAATTGCTAGCGGCATTCCTTCTGATTGGGAAGATAAAATAAAGATGTCGCTGGCGTCGAGCCAATCAGCAATATCCCAGCGCTGTCCTAAGAATTTAACCTGTTCTTCTACTCCCAATTGGCTCACAGTTGCTCTTAATTCAGGTTCCCTATTGTCGTGAGTTGTAGACCCAGGCCCGGCCCAAACAAAGTAAAGTTGGGGCCAAATTGGACGATTTTTCAATTGGGCGATCGCCTGCAATTGATACTGATATCCTTTAATTGGAGTCAATCTCGCCGCCGTAAAACAAACGATAGCATTTTCCGGGATTCCTTGTTCTTGACGCAGGCGTTGGCGAGTGGAAAGATTCGGCTGCTCAAAATAACTGTTCGGTCTCCCATAATAAATAACTTTGCCTCGTTTTAGAGGCACTTTAAAAATTCTTTTGAACAAGTTTAAATTTTCCTGGGACACTGCTACTACTGCTTTGGCTAAACCGTACTGATAGGAGACAGCCTCCAAATAGGGAATTTGATCGCCCCGATCGAAAGTTTCATAATTGCGATCGATATAACCGAGAGTAACTATGTACGGTATATTCTGCTTAATAGCAACTTGTTTGGCCGCAAAATTGGCCATCGGCGAGCCGTCGCTAAATATAATTAAATCGGGTTGAGCCTGCGCGTAAATGTTTTCAGCATCGCCTAAATTGTAAGCACCTCGCAAAAACTCTTTTACTGTGTCAAAATCCAGCCAAATATGTTCTATACCTAACTGTTTTTGTTCGGTAATTAAAGGGTGAGAAGCTTTAGTTTGAACGCTAATAACTTGGTAGCCTTCGGCTACTAATTTACACATCAGCGAGTGGTTGAACTGAGCTAAGCCTCCCACTCCGTGGTCTTCTGCGTACAGTAGTATGCGGGCTTTTTGCGGTTGGGAAATCGAAATATGTGCAGGTTGAAACTGAGGAGTATTGTTAGCAGCAACCACTACGATATCTTGCCATTCTTTTAAATTGGTTAAGGCATAAGTATCAAAGTCGAACCCGTATTCTTGCGAAACACCCCTAAAAGTTTCTAACCATCTAAATACTGTTTCCGTACCTGTAAAAGGAGTGTAATGAAGAGATTTCTCCAAACACTCGACCATCTCTGCCAAATATCCATCACGGTACATCCGCCACGCTAGCCATACTAAACACCTGTAACGTTCCTCGCCTTTCAAGTCGCGGATGTACTGAGGTAAGTCTAGCCGCGCGAAAAATTGCTCCATCACAATTTCCATATTTTTCATTAGTTTGGAGCCGCTGGACATGAGATTACTGTCGTGCTGGCGATAGCAGGTTAATATCTCTTTTAACCAAACTGACTTGCAGCCTTTTAAAGCTAAACGTAGAACAAAATCTAAATCTTCGGTTGGCGGCAAGCGATGATCGAAACCCCCCAAGCGTTCCCACCACTCTCGCCGCAGCATCATGGCGCTGGGACGCGCTGATTTGTACAAAACAAAAGTTTCTAAATCTAATTTTGGTGATTCTTCCCAAGGCTTTACTCCATAGATGCCTTCGTCGTTTTTGCCAACGATCAGCCAACCTGTTTGCACCAAATCTAATGTGGGGTCAGCGTCAAAGCAAGCTACTTGTTTTTCTAGTTTTTCTGCTAAGAAGAAGTCGTCAGAATCTAAAAAAGCTAAAAATTCCCCTTTTGCTAATTTGCAAGCATTATTTCGAGCAATTGCTGATCCTTGGTTATCTTGATAGATGTATTGAATAAAATCGAGGTAAGGTGCTAAAACTTGGCGAGTGTTGTCAGTTGAACCGTCATCTACGACGATAATTTCCCAGTTTTCATAACTCTGACTGAGAACGCTCTCTACGGCTTTGAGAATGTAGCGCTCGCAGTTATAAGTCGGGATAATGACACTGACGCGTACTTTTTTGGGAGTGAGGATACTAGCTATTAACTGTTTCCATTCTGGTAATTTTCCCATAGCAATGGCATCGATTTGGCAGCCGTAGGTCTTAGCAATTCCGGTGATGCGCTTTACCCAATCTGCTATAGTTGCTGTCCGGGAGTACGGGGTATAATCCAAAGATTTTTGCAAATAGTCAGTCATTTCTGCCGGATAGCCACTGTAGTACAGTTGCCACGCCATCCATGTCAGAGCCTCATAAAAAGCAAGCTTTTCTAATTGGCGTATTTCCTCGGGTAAGTCGGCTCTACTGAAGAAATTTTGCTTGAACTTAATACAAAGGTTGGCCTGTTTTATCGCTCTCTGGATGGACACATTTTGCCCGTGCTGGCGGTAGCATACTGTTACTTGAGGCAACCAAACAGCTTCGCACCCAGATAGTGATAAACGCACAATTAAGTCGGCATCATCTACTGAATCATACTGAGAATCAAAGCCACCGACTCGTTCCAGCCACTGCCGCGAAAACATCATGGCGCTGGGAAGTAGGGGCAGATAAACAATCCAGGTTTTTAAATCTAGCTGAGGAAAGTATTCCCAGGATTTTATATCGCAAATACTTTCGCCTTGCTCTTGAACAATTCGCCAGCCACTATTAACAATCCCTAGTGATGGCTGAGCGTCAAATAACGCAACTTGTCCAGCTAACTTATCGGACAAGAAAAAGTCATCTTGATCTAAAAAAGCAATTAATTCACCTCGGGATTCCTGAATTCCTCGGTTGCGGGCGGCAGCTACTCCTTGGTTTTCCTGATAAACATAGCGAATTTTGTCAAAGTAAGGCTGCAATGCTTGGCGGGTGTCGTCGGTTGAGCCGTCGTCTACGACGATAATTTCCCAGTTTTTATAGGTTTGGCTGATGACGCTTTCTACCGCTTGCGCGATGTAGCGAGATCCATTATATGCTGGAATAATTACACTTACTCGCGGTGTCGGATTTGCCATTGACATGAGTTTTATCGGTGATAAGGAAGGGTTCGGCAACGGATTCTGAAACGGATGTAACGGAGGTAACGGAGGTCAGGCAGAAGGCAGAAGACAGATGCAATTCTACTGCTGACAGCAATCCGAATTTGAAAGGTAAATCTGGTCTTTTAGCGTGCATAAAATACAGATTCAATCCCCTGTACTTCCTCGACTAATTGTTGCCATTCGGCTGAATTAATTAGAGAATATGTATCTAAATTATGCCCTTTAGCTGACGAAAAATTACCAAAAAATTCTATCCAGTTTAACAGCGTTTCTGTACTCAAAAAAGGCGTACACAGCAAAGATTCTTGAAGCCACTTCTGCATCCCGATGAGATCTTCTTGACAGTAAGCGTGCCACGCCTTCCACACTAAAAAGCTATAGCGCACCCGGCTTTCTACCTTCGCCATCCACTCCTGCACCTGTTTTTGAGTAACAAATTGATCTTTTTCGCAATCGGAAAGTAAAGCTTTTTCGATCGCCTCAATCGACTCTGCCAACATCCGTTCCTCTTTAAACAGTTTCTCGGCCCGCTGCTTGCAAGCTTGACCGATTTGATGCCGCAATTCTGGATTCATCGCCCAAGCTTCTACAGTTTCCGCCAATTCTCTCGCTGTTCCCTCCGGATCGGTATTCGGATCGGGCAACAACTTCCCAGTATCGCCGAGTCCTTCTGGAATCCCGCCCGCTGCCGAAGCAACTACGGGCAATCCTTTAGCCATCGCTTCGATGACTGCAAGAGAAGGCGCTGCCTCTGCTAGAGAAGTCAAAATGAATATGTCGCTAGCATCCAGCCAATCTAGGATATCCCAGCGCTGTCCGATCGACTTCACGCGATCACTCAGCCCTAACTCTTTAATAGTTTCCCTCAATTCTATTTCTACATTGTCAGCGCTTCCCTCACCAGTTCCTGCCCACACAAAATACAGTTTAGACCACACAGGAGACTGCTGCAACTGCTTGATTGCTTCGATCTGATATCGATGCCCTTTAATCGCTGCCAATCGAGCAGATGTGAAACAGACAATCCCATCTTCAGGAATTTTTATTTCTTGTCGCAGGCGTTGACGAGCCGCAGCATTAGGAGGTGCAAAATATTCAGGAGAACGCCCCAAGTAAATCACTTGTCCTCGCTCTTTTGGCAACTTGAAATGTTGGCACAATAAATTCAAATGTTCGTAAGCCAAAACAATCACGGCTCTAGCTTGCAGACAGTGGTATAGCACTCCTTGTGCATAAGGCACTACATCCCCGCCGGCAAAAATTGCGTGTTCTGGCATAACTAACCCGATCAGCATAATGTATGGTATTCCCATTTGAATAACTACCTGTTTAGCTGCAAAATTGGCAAATGGCCAACCATCGCTAAAAATAATTAGATCCGGTTTATTACTAGCAAAAATCTCTTGTGCATCCTGAGTATTCCTTAACACCCGCTGGAAATCTTTATGGCTGCTAAAATCCAGCCACAAGTGCTCTATACCTAACTCTCGTTCTCGCTCAACCAAGGGGCTAGAATGTTTGGTTTGCAAGCAAGTGACTCGATAGCCTAATAGGGCTAACTTACAGAGAAGGGCATGATTGTACTGTGCTAATCCTCCCACGCCCGGATCGTCCGTGTTGTAGAGTAGAATGTGTGATTCCCTACGGCATAGCTTCGCTTCACGCGCTGGTGAAGGTGTGGGAATAGAACTCTGTTGAGATTGGGGTGGATTAGTCATCACCATCAAAATTATCTCTTGCCATTGGGCTAACTTACTCAGCGAATAAGCATCAAAATTTTCACCGTATTCTTCAGAAGCTCTCCTAAAAGTGTCCACCCAATTCAAGACTGTTTTTGTGGGCGAAAAAGGCGTATATTGCAATGATTTTTCCAAACACTGGGCCATCTCTGCTAGATGACCGTCGCGGTACATCCGCCATGCCAGCCACTGGAAGGATAGATAGTGTTCCTGGTTTTTTAACTGGCGGATTGACTCAGGCAAATCAGGTCTATTGAAGAATTCTTTCATCAAAATTTCTGTATTCTTCATTAGCGGCAAACCGCTTGACATGATATTAGAATTGTGCTGGCGATAACAGGTAAGAATCTCTTCTAACCAAACTGCTTTGTACCCCTTTAAAGTCAAACGCAAGGCAAAATCTAAATCTTCGCCTAGCGAAAAGTGAGAATCGAAACCACCCAAATCTTCCCAGCACTTGCGGCGCAGCATCATCGCACTAGGACGCACGCATTTAAATATAATAAAGCTTTCTAAATCTAATTTAGGCGCTTGCTGCCAAGGCTTCATTTCAGAAATATCTTTCCCTGTTTCATCGACCATCAGCCAACCTGTTTGCACCATATCTAAGGTGGGGTCATCGTCAAAGCAAGCTAGTTGTTTCTCTAGCTTGGATGGTAGGAAATAGTCATCGGCATCTAGAAATGCTAAAAACTCCCCTTGCGCTAGTTGGCAAGCAATATTTCTGGCGGCTGCTACTCCTTGATTTTCCTGATATATGTAGCGAATTCTGTCCAAATAAGGCTGCAATACTTGCTGCGTGCGATCGCTAGAACCGTCATCTACAACAATAATCTCCAAATCAGTAAAAGTTTGGGACAGCGCGCTCTCCACCGCTTGTACGATGTAGCGAGATCCATTATATACAGGTATAATTACGCTTACTTGCGGTGTTCGAGTAGGTGTTGACATTATTTAGCTCGCTGTTAACCTATGATTATCTAGTTTAGATTAATGTGGCGGACATTCAGCATTATTCTGTGTCCGGTATATCTACTTACCAAAACTTGAACTTTGGCAAAGTGTAGCATATAATTTTACATGGAATGATTACTCAAAAGGAAAATAAAAAATGAATTCAGAAACAGTGCAAGTGAATTTCCAGCAGCAGGCAGAAATTTATTTGGCTACAGGGAACTTCGATCGGGCGATCGCACTTTGCCAACAAGTTTTGGCATCTGAACCCAATTCAGCAGAGACTTGCAAGACCTTGGGAAAGGCGCTGCAAGCTCAGGGTAAACTAGAAGACGCAAGGTATTGGTATAAAGTTGCGATCGCCCTGCAACCCGATTTTGCCGAAGCTTTTGCTAACCTCGGCACTGTCTGCGCTACTTTGGAACAGTGGCAAGAGGCGATCGCCTGTTACCAAAAAGCCATCTCCCTGCAACCAAACTTTGCAGGATTTTACCGTAATTTGAGCCGGATATTTACCCAAGTCGGTCAAGCTGAAGAAGCAGCAGACTGTTGGTATCAAGCACTCATGGTGGAACCGATAGAGATAGCGGAAGAATATCTCGATTTAGGTAATACTTTGTTGGCGCAAAACAAGCCCGAAAAAGCACTGACTTGTTACCATCGCACGATTTATTTAAACCCGAGTTTTTGCGAAGCTTACTGCCAATTGGCAGAAGCTGCTAGCGAGCTAAAGCAGTGGGACGAAGCTATTATTCACTACCGCAAAGCGATTCAACTCCAGCCGGAGATTTCGGAGTTTCATTACAAATTAGGCAATGTTTTGCAAGCTAAGGAACTCTGGCGCGAAGCGGAGGCTGCCTACCGAAAAAGTATTGATTTAAATCCCAATTCTTTTTTATCATACTACAACTTAGGCAGCGTGCTGCTCAATTTAGAAAAATGGCAAGAAGCTGCGATCGCCTACCGCACGGCTGTTGAAATTAACCCGGATTATTCTTGGTCTTACTACAGCATCGGTGCAGCTTGCGATCGATTAGAAGAATGGTCTGAATCCGCCGCAGCTTACCAGCGCGCTACTGAAGTAGACCAGAATTTTTTCGCTGCTTTTCACAAGTTAGGAGATGCTCTTTTTAAACTAGAAAAGTGGTCAGAAGCTGAGGCTGCATACGAACGGGCGATCGCACTAAATGCGGATTTATTTTGGTCTCATTATAACTTAGCTTTGACTTTAGTTAAACTTCAAAAGTTTGAAGCCGCAGCACTCGCTTATCGGCGGGCGATCGCACTCAATCCAGAATTCTCTTGGACTTACCACAATTTAGGAGCAGCGCTGTTAAAAACCCAACAGTGGAAAGCCGCAGCTACCGTTTACCAACGTGCTATTGAACTTAATCCCACTATTTCTTGGTCTTATTACAATTTAGGCGATGCTTTGAGTGGAAGTCACGCATGGAACGATGCTATTTCCGCCTACCTTTGTGCGATTCAAATCGAGCCGTCTCTACCGGGAATTTACCTAAAGTTAGGTGAGGCTCTAATTAAAAGAACTCCGGTAGATACAGATGTAGCAACTAGCTACTATCACCACCAAATGCAGCCGCAGCACGCTCCTGAATTTTACTGCGAAATAGCCCAAAAGTTTGCTGAGATCGATCGGCTTAACGAAGCCATAATGTTGTACTTGATGGCATTAGAAATTAGACCCAAAGATCCAGAAACATCCAAAAAATTAGAGGAAATTTTAGAAAAACAGCGTCAAACAGGACAATCTACTCTATTATTAGAGTTAGAGGCTAAGGATATTCGCGATCGCTATATCGCCCGAGTCGCCAAAGGCAAGACTTTTGCAGAAGTCGGTGGCTTGTGGGGAACTGTCAACGAAAAAGTATCTGTAGCTAGCAAATACGGTGCTGTTTCTCTGACAATGATTGATGCCATGCCGGCCTCCCTCCAGTGGTGGCAAGATTTTCACGATCGCATGACAAGTTTAAATCTTGCTAATTATCACTGTATCAATCAAGATATCACTCAGATTCAGCTTGCAGACATTGGCGAGCCTTACGATGTAGTTCACTGTGCAGGAGTTTTGTACCATCACCCCCATCCGTTGCAAATTTTAACGAGTTTGCGTCAAATAACTGGGGAGTATTTAATCTTAACTTCAGCTATTACTCAAGAAGTTATAGAAAACGAGCGGGGTCGCTACGAAATTCCAGCTTCTGGGGTAATCTTCATTCCCGCTTTAGGCGAAGCAGAACGAGCTATCTTAACAGCTTACTGGCAGCAGCACACCGACGGTGCACCCATTTTAGGAGTAATTCAGAAAGCAGTTTTTGACATCAACGACTTTGGGCCTTGGTGGTGGCTACCTACAGCTACTGCTTTAGAAGCTATGTGCGAAGTCGCGGGATTTAAGGTTTTAGATAAAGGATTGACTTGGAACAATAATGCTCTGACTCTGCTGCTGGGGGTTTGAGGATTGGTAAACGAACAATAACAGGACTTGCTTGTACACAAACGGCTAAACACCCGGTTTATGAGCGGATTCCTCGTTTTCTTTCCCCAATATTCCTACTAGAAACCGGGTGTTTTCCGTAAGTCCTAAATAAAATAGCTGCCAACATTTTTTGTGAAGAAAACAGGAACTGGGAAATAATCAATGAACAATCACCAACCAGGGACGCCGTTAGGAAACATTTTAGTAGTAGACGATACACCAGAAAACCTGCGTCTGTTGTCTACAATGTTGACTCAGAGGGGGTACACCCCACGCTGCGTGATTAACGGAAAAATGGCTTTGAGAGCCTGCAATTCTAATCCACCAGATTTGATTTTGCTCGACATAATGATGCCGGAAATGAACGGCTACGAAGTCTGTCAGCACTTGAAACTAGAAGCAAAAACTCGCGAAATCCCGGTAATTTTTATCAGCGCTAAAGATGAAGTATTTGACAAAGTAAACGCATTTACTGTGGGAGCTGTTGACTATATCAGCAAGCCATTTCAGTTTGAAGAAGTGCTCGCCCGCATCGAAAGTCACCTCAGCCTGCGGAATTTACAAAAGCAGCTAAAAGAACAAAATGTGCTGCTGCAAGAAGAAATCACGAGCCGCTTAGCAGTCGAAAAAACGCTTCAGGAAAAAAACCAAATCTTGCAACAAGAAATCAGCACCCGCCGCGCTGTTGAAAAAGCTCTGCAAGAGCAAAACTTGGTACTCCAACAAGAGATATCCCACCGCCAGCGTGCCGAATCTGCTCTATTAAAATCTAACCAAGAATTAGCGCGTTCAAATGCAGAACTCGAACAATTTGCTTATGTGGCTTCTCATGACTTGCAAGCGCCTTTAGCAACCATTGCCAGTTACGCTCAACTTTTAGAAAAACGCTACAAAGACCAACTCGACAGCCAAGGTAGTAAGTTTATCGGCAATATCGTTCATGGCTGCACCAGAATGCAAACTTTAATTGACGATTTACTCGAATATTCGCGCGTTGGCAAGAGCCCGAAACCTTTTCAACTGACAGATTGCAATCATGCAGTCGAGCAAGCACTCGCGCACCTGCAAGGGGCGATCCGCGAGACTAAAGCCGTTGTCACCTACAGCGAATTGCCCGCAGTAATGGGGGATATTTCTCAACTCGTACAGCTATTTCAAAATCTAGTCAGCAATGCGATTAAATATCGCCACGATGAACCGCCTGTGGTTCATATTACCGCTTGCAAACAGGAGGAAAACTGGTTAATTTCTGTCTCCGATAATGGAATTGGGATTGCTCCCCAGCATCAAAAACGTATCTTTCAAATTTTCCAGCGCTTGCACACTCAAAGAGAATATCCTGGGACAGGTATTGGTTTAGCAATTTGTCAAAAAATTGTGGAACTTCACGGCGGATGTATCTGGGTGGAATCGGAACCGGAGCAAGGTTCAACTTTTTACTTTACTCTCGCTTAATTGAGGTCTAATTTCGCCAAAAGGTATCAGCTATAATGTAGGAAAAATTAATTACTTTCTCTCTTATAAATCCTAACCGAGATGAGATAATCTCGAAGTTAATAATATTTAATAGGGGAGATGAAAACATTGAATAATTGGGAATAAGTGTGAGTATTGGGGTGGGGAGAGGGGCTACAGTTGCATTCCTTTTTTTAGTGGTATAAATTACCAGTTATAATAAAAATTATTGTCCGTTGACAGGCGAGTTGGTGCGTGATATAATTAAAATTATTAAACATAATTTTTGTAACGCTTGCTTACCCTCCCCAATCTGACGATCGATGTATGTGTATGGGCAATTGAATGACTGCCCTGAAAATAAAAGGTAAAATTCAAGTTAGTTTAATATTTTCTGGGTCAATAAATATTATGAAAGCAGTTTTTAACTTAGCTTTGCCTCCTATCTGCTTTAAAGTTCTGTTAGTAGAAGACAACCATCACGAAGCTGATCTGATTGAAGATTTGCTGTCAGAAATTGGCGGCGCGCAGCGTATAGTGCTAACGAAAGTAGAGCGCCTCAGCGAAGCGCAGCAGCGATTGAATGAAGAAACTTTTGACATAATTTTATTAGACCTTTCACTGCCAGATAGTCTGGGAATCGAGACGGTGGCTCGGGTACAAGAGTACGGGGTAAATGTGCCGATCGTAGTTCTGACCGCCCAAAACGACGAAGAACTTGCCCTGCGGTTGATTTCGGTGGGCGTACAGGATTATTTGGTAAAAAGAAAAATCGACAGCGAACTGTTAATTCGATCGCTCCGTTACGCCATAGAACGCCAGAACAGTCAAGATGCTTTGCGAAAAAGTGAAGAAAAATATCGCTCGGTGGTGGCAAATTCCCTGATCGGCATTGCCATCATCGCTCCAATTATTGACAGCGAAATTCCTCTCAATGGCCACTGGATAGAAGTTAACGATGCCCTGTGCAATTTGCTGGGCTATGAGCGCTACGAACTCGTGCAAAAGAATTGGCTAGAGTTGACTCATCCAGAGGATTTGGAGGCTAATTGTGAAAATTTTTCTCAGATGTTAGCAGGTAGGCTCGACGGTTACATCTTAGACAAAAGGTGGCTCAGAAAAAACGGCGAAATAGTTCACACGCGAGTTTCCCTGCGCTGCATCCGCCGCCAGGACGGGTCTATCGACCGGATCATCGAAGTAGTGTTGGACGTGAGCGATCGCTACCGATACGAAGCAAAACTGAAAGCGTCAGAAGAATTTTTAAACCACACCATAAATGCTACGCCCGACCCAATTTTTGTCAAAGACGAGCAACACCGCTGGATGATATTAAATGATGCTTTTTGTCAGTTGGTCGGCCAATCGCGGCAAGAACTGATCGGCAAATCAGATGATGACTTTTTCCCAAAATCAGAATCTGCTGGGTTTTGGACAAAAGATGAAGAAGTATTGACAACGGGTGTCTGCTTGGAAACCGAAGAAAAATTCACAGACTCTGCCGGGAAAGAACACATAATTTCTACAAAAAAAAGCGTCTTCAAGATAGCAGACGGCAGTAAAGTAATAGTGGGTACAATTAGAGATTTTACCGAATACAGACAGCAACAAAAAGCTCTGGAACAAAGCGAAGCTCGCTTTCAAAAATTGGTAGCTAACCTGCCAGGAATAATTTATCAATTACGAATGTCAGCAACGGGAAAAATATCTTTCCCCTACATCTCTTCAGGCAGCCGGCAACTCTACGAATTAGAGGCCGAAGCAATCGAGCAAAATGCGGAACTGATTTCCAATGGAATTCACCCAGACGACTTCTTAGATTTAAAATCATCGATCGCAATTTCAGCCACTACGCTGGAACCTTGGCAGCAGCAGTGGCGGCAGACTCTGCCATCTGGAAAAGTTAAGTGGCTGCAAGGAGCTGCGAGACCAGAACGGCTCAAGAATGAAAGCAAATCTGGCAGCGAAGGCGATATTCTCTGGGACGGTTTAGTGATGGATATCACTGAATTAAAGCAGGCACAAACAGAGCGCGATCGTTTTTTTACCATCTCCTTAGACTTGCTTTGCATTGTAGGTTTTGACGGCCATTTTAAACGTTTAAACCCAGCTTGGTCTACAGCTTTAGGCTACAGTATTAGTGAATTGTGTGCCAAGCCAATGATCGATTTTGTTCATCCAGACGATCGAGAAGCCACCGCAGCCGAAGCGGCAAAACTAATAGCCGGTACGTCCAGTATCTCCTTTGAAAACCGCTACATCTGCAAAGACGGTTCTTACAAATACTTCCTGTGGACGGCATCGCCATTTAGCGAAGAAGGTTTAATCTACTCAGTCGGTCACGACATTACCTCTCGTAAACAAGCAGAGTCCCAACTCCAGCGACAAGCTGTAGCAATGGCCGCTGCGTATGACGGAATAGCCATTTTTAATAATAATAAAGAATGTATTTACTCCAACGACGCTTATCTCAAAATGTACGGCTTGGCTAGCCCTAGCGAACTGTATGGAAAGAAATGGCAAATGCTCTACAGCAAAGCAGAAAATTTATTTCTTGAAGTACAAATAATGCCGATGATCCTGCAAAAAGGGTACTGCAATATAGAAGCGATTGGTCAACGCCGGGACGGTACTAAGTTCCCGCAAGAATTGTCGCTCACAATGCTGGCAGGTGGCGAAATCATTTCTATAGTCCGCGATATAACTAATAGAAAACAGGTAGAATCAGCCCTGCGAGCGAGCCAGCGCCGCTACCAAACTTTAGCAGAAGCATCGCCAGTTTGCATATTTCACACCGACACTTTGGGAAATTGCCTTTATGTGAATCAACGGTGGAGTGAAATTACGGGATTAAACGCAGAATTAGCAGCAGAAATTGGCTGGATGAATGCCATACATCCCGATGATGTCGAGCGGGTGAAAAATGAATGGCATCGAGCAATTAGTGAGAAAATTCCTTTTAAATCAGAATACCGCTTTCAGCGTCCAGACGGTCGGGTAATTTGGGTGATCGGTCAGGCAATTGCAGAAATCGGAGACAAGCAGGAAATTAAAGGCTATATCGGCACTATTACTGATATTAGCGATCGCAAACAAGCAGAATTAGATTTGCTGCGAGTTACTCAAGCGGTGGAAAGCACCAGCGATGCGATCGGCATTGCTGACTTGACAGGGCGATCGCTATACCACAATCAAGCCTTTGTTCAACAGTACGGCTACACCGCAGAAGAACTAAACACAGCAGGCGGATTAACAGCAATTTACCCCCAAACTAAAGTGCTGCTAGAAATGTTTAAAACGATCCGTAAAGGCAAATCTTGGCAAGGCGAACTCAAAATCAACACTAAAAACAACAAACTGGTAACAACTTTATTTCGCGCCGACGGCATTAAAGATGAAACTGGTCATTTAATCGGGTTAGTGGGAGTAATTACCGACATCACCGAACGCAAACAAGCGGAGATGGCACTGCAGCAGCAATTAAGGCGAGAACGGCTGGTAGTTGCCATGCTAGATCGCATTCGCTCCTCCCTAAATTTAGAAGAAGTCCTGACAACTGCTGTCGAACAAGTGCGGCAATTTTTGCAAACAGACCGCACAGTTATTTACCGATTCAATCCCGACTGGAGCGGTATTGTAGTTGTCGAATCTGTAGCAAAAGATATAAGTTTGCTGCAAAACTTTGACAATTTCGATCCGTGTTTTAGAGATAAATTTGTTGATGTTTACCAGCAAGGCTATATTCGAGCTATAGAAAATATTTACGCGGAAAATATGAGCGAATGTCACATTAAATTTCTAGAACAATTTGGAGTTAAAGCTAACTTAATAGTGCCGATTTTACAAGCCAGAGAAAGCATTTCCCAGGTCCAACCGACGGTCGAAAATCAGCTCTGGGGACTCCTGATCGCCCACGATTGCACCGGCCCCCGTTCCTGGGATTCCTCAGAAATAGAATCCCTCCGGCAATTGTGCGTGCAATTGGCGATCGCCATCCAGCAATCGACCCTATTTCAACAAGCACAAACGGAAATTGTCGAGCGCAAACTTGCAGAATCTGCCCTCCAACAAGCTGCATTAGCTGCTGAAAGCGCCAACCGCGCCAAAAGCGAATTTCTTGCCAATATGAGCCACGAACTACGCACGCCTTTAAACGGCGTTTTAGGTTACACTCAAATCCTCAAAACCGACAAAGACTTAAGCTCAGATCACCAAGAAAGTCTCAGCAATATTCAACAGTGCGGTCAACACCTGCTGATGCTAATCGACGATGTTTTAGATCTTTCCAAAATTGAAGCTAGAAAAATGGAGCTCTACCCGGAAGAGTTGAATTTTATAAATTTCACGAAAAACATTGCCGATCTCTTTCAGATGCGAGCCGCTCAAAAAGAAATTTTATTTAATTACGAACAAGTCTCTCCCCTGCCTAGCTGCGTTCGGGTCGATCCCAAAAGATTGCGCCAAATTCTCATAAATTTACTCAGCAATGCCGTCAAATTTACTAACAGTGGCGGTGTGACTTTCAAAGTCGGCTATGTCGGCACAGGGGCCTGGAGTCGAGGCCAAGGAGAAAATTATGAGTTCTCGACTTTGAGTTCGGAACTGAAAGAAAATTATATGCGCTTCGCCCACAATCAGATCGCAGCCAAACACGCTTTAAAAATTCGCTTTCAAGTCGAGGATACTGGCACGGGAATAGAGCGAAGCAAGTTAGAAGAAATATTTTTGCCTTTCCACCAAGTAGGAGGCAATACCTTTGTTGAAGGTACAGGTCTCGGACTCTCGATTAGCCAGAAATTAGCGAAACTAATGGGTACCGAAATTCGCGTTCACAGCACTTTGGGAAAAGGCAGCACTTTTTGGGTAGATATAGAATTGCCAGCAGCTAAACGGTACTTGGAGGTGTCTCCTTTGCAGGAAAAACGCTGGGTTGTCGGTTTTATGGGCAACAAGCGGAAAGTGCTAATCGTGGATGACAATCAAATGAATCGCGATTTGTTGTGCAGGCTGCTGCGGCGTTTGGGATTTGAGGTTGCAGAGGCCCAAAACGGGCAAGAATGCCTCTGCAAAACAGTTGAATTTCAACCGGATGTGATTTTAATGGACTTGCGGATGCCTGTAATGGATGGCTTAGAAACTGCAAGAAAACTGCGGCAGTTGCCGGAAGTAAAAGATGTTGTGTTAATCGCTATGTCAGCTAGCGTTTTCGAGGCTACGCAGCAAGATAGCCTCCGCGCAGGGTACGATGCTTTTCTTCCCAAACCGATCGAAGCAAATCACTTTTTGGAACAGTTGCGCCTGCATTTGGGACTACAATGGATTTATGGGGAGTCTTCGGAAAGCAAAAAGCGCAAACCTCCCAGTTTGTCACCAGCCTCTGATTTTCCTGCTTATTCTTCTCTGTTACCTGCGGCTTCGGAGTCAGTAGCAAAACTTTTGAAACTCGCCGCTATGGGCGACATTGAAGAAATTTTTGAGGAGAGTGCTAAGCTGGAGATTTTAGAACCTAATTTACTGCCGTTTGTCTCGAAGCTGCGCCAACTTGCTAAGGGATTTCAGCTCAAACACATTCGGAATACTTTAAAGCAATATATCGATGGTCAGTAGTCAGTGGTCAGTGGTCAGTGGTCAGTGGTCAGTGGTTATTGGTTCCAATGCCCAATGCCCTGTTTGGCCAATGCCCTGTTTGGCCAATGCCCAATACAAGTCTGGTACCTCATCTTTCTGAGAAAGGCTATACTCTTCTACTCTAATATTCTGTTGTTTCACTCTAATAGCCAACCAAATAATTCTCCTACTGTCAGTTGCAATTCTCCGGCAAAAGATGGCATGGGCAATAACTGTTCCGGTGCGTCAAACACCTCGGTTGATTGAGTCGGCCGATATACAAAAACAGATCGCTCCTCTGGATCGATTAACCAACCCATTTGAGTTCCGTGTTTGAGACAATGTAAAATATTTTTAGTAACTTTAGTTTGGCTTTGGTCGGGGGAGAGGATTTCAATTGTCCAATCCGGGGCGATCGCAAACACATTTGCCACGCCACCATTTTCTTTACGGGGAATGCGCTCCCAAGTGAATACCGTCACGTCTGGAACGATCGCTCGACCGCCAAAAATGCACCGTAGTTCTGGAAATGCTCGCGCCACCTTTTGAGGTTTGAGAGTAGCATTAGCAGCACTTATCAACTCGCCTTGAATGACACTATGTTCTCCTTGAGGCATCGGTTTTTGAATTATTGCACCGTCAATGTACTCGCTGGCTGGTTTGGTTTCTGGCAACTTCAGAAACTCTGGGAGTGTCAAAGATTTTGGCAGGCTTTGTACCATCCGATTTAACCTATAAAATAGGAGTTTAATCTGCTATTTTACCAAAAAGTCCCCGACTCGCACGGGTCTACTTACTTCATTTTTTCCGCTATATAGTAGTTCTCAAAAAAGTGAGGTATGCCCAATGCCCCATGCCCCATGCCCGATGCCCAATGCCCGATGCCCAATGCCCGATAATATGAGAGACAGTTTTTGAGAGAGTTGGGATTGAAATTACTTTGCCTCAGTAACGGCCACGGAGAAGACGCGATCGCCCTTCGCATCTTGCAGGAACTGCAACAGCACCCGCATCCGCCAGAATTAGCCGTGTTTCCGCTAGTGGGTGAAGGGCAAGCTTTCGCTCAACTAGAAAACGCCCGCATCATCGGCCCGGTGCAGCGGATGCCTTCGGGCGGCTTTATTTACATGGACAGGAGAGAATTTTTGCGCGATGTCAAAGGCGGGCTGCTTCAGTTGACAATCGCTCAGTTTAAAGCCATCCGCGCTTGGGTGCGAGCCCAAAAACAGTCTGGGAATCAAGACAGCGTTATTTTAGCCTGCGGGGATATTGTACCGCTGCTGTTTGCTTGGCTCAGTGGCGCCCCCTATGCCTTTGTCGGTACTGCCAAGTCGGAGTATTATTTGCGAGACGAGGACGGGCCTCTGGCTCGCAAATCCAGGGCCTTTGGTTGGTGGGGTTGGTCGCGATCGGTTTATTTCCCTTGGGAGCGCTGGTTGATGGCTCGATCGCGCTGTCGAGCCGTTTTTGCCAGGGACGCGCTCACCGCCGAGACTTTACAAAAGCTGGGAATTGCCGCTTACAATCTCGGAAACCCGATGATGGACGGACTCGAACCGGAAAACCCAGCCGGTTTTTACGGCCCTGACGCAGAGTTTCGGGAAATGGAGCGATCGCTCATCATCACCTTACTCCCCGGTTCTAGAGCGCCGGAAGCCTATGCTAATTGGCTGCTAATAGTAGAGGCTGTAGCCGGAATTTTATCCTTGTTTGCCGATCGGAAATTGTTATTTTTCGGAGCCATTTCTCCAGAGTTAAACTTAGAAGCTTTGCGACCTAGTTTAGATTTTTTCGGCTGGCGACAAGACGGCGAAATTAGAACGCAGCGGCGTGAAGGAAGTATTTTGCGACCTCCTGTTTCTAGCCCTCAAGAAATTCGGCAAGAATCTCCTAATTTGCTATTGCCCTTGACATTTGTGCAGAGAAACGCCACGATGATTTTGACTCAGCAAAGTTTTAACGATTGTTTGTACGAAGCCGATTTAGCAATAGCAATGGCCGGAACAGCTACAGAACAATTTGTAGGTTTAGGAAAACCGGCGATCGCCATTCCCGGAAACGGCCCGCAATTTACTCCCGCCTTTGCAGAAGCTCAAAGTCGCCTGTTAGGCCCGTCATTAATTTTAGTCAAACATCCCGCCGAAGTTGCCGGCGCCGTGCAGTCTTTGCTCCGCGACCCCGACAGGTTGCAGCTAATCGCTGAAAATGGCTGGCGGCGCATGGGAGAACCCGGTGCTGCAGCCAGAATTGCCGAGTGTTTAATTCAGCGGTTCGGCGGTGAATCCAGCAATTCTCAATTCCCTCCAATAGACTAGGGAAAAAACAATGTTTTGTCCCTACCAAGTATGTTTAATTCTACTTTCTGTGAACAAACCTGACGGTCTACTGAGTACAGTTAGACCGCAGGCTTCTTTTTCCTTTTTTTCAAAGGCTTTTTATATTAAAAAAAATATTGTTCGCTAATATCATGTCCGATGGATCGCCCATAATACATAAGCCGGGGCGGGTTTGTGAGATTGTCCGTTTTTGGCAAATATTATTGGTGAACCCGCCCCTACAGGAATCCGGGTAATCGACCGGACATGATATAACTACTAACTTCCGTTGTAATTAGTGAGGAATGCAAGTCCTCTGAGTTTTATCAGGAGTTGCATTCCGATGCTGCAAACCAATTTTATTTTGGTTGTTCGAGTAGGGTGTGCTGGGCCGCGCACCTTACTAATACACCACTGGAAGAAAAATTTAATTCGCCGTTTGTTCCGAAGATTGATCCCAGAAATTAGCTTGAGGAATTTTAAAATCCGACTTAACCAAAACTCCCGGTTCTCGCTGCACTGGCAGCACATCTAAAGTATCCGTTTGCGCGCAATATTTTAAATCTTCAATAACACCTAAACCGAGGAGGCGCTGGCCGTGGCTAGCCCTTTCCAACAATTCGTGCAACCTATCTTGCCAGTGCAAATAAAGAGCAATAGCCCCAAATACTTCATCGTTACCAGCAAAATCGCTCGCAGGAATACCGCTTTCTGCTAGGAGACTTTGGGCGATCGCACCAGCACAAACCGTATCTTCCAACGAATAACTCCCTTCCCAACCAGAACCCACAATCCAAATAGTTTCCGGCTGTTTATTTAACAAAAACTGCACCACAGATTTGCGGTTAATCAAAGCCGCCGTTAACACCGTTGCAGCAGCTTGCACTCGCTGCAGAGCCCGAGTACCGTTAGTTGTGCTGATAAAAATTCGCTTCCCAGTCACCTTTTCTGGCGTGCAGTCGAAGGGAGAATTCCCCATGTCAAATCCATCAACTTTGCCGCCGCCGCGCTCTCCCGCGCGAATCCGCTTATCTGCAGGCCATTTTTCGCTCTCGGCCATCAGCTTATCTAAGTCGCTGAAAACTTGGACAGCTTCCGCCCCATTATTGAGGGCTGTTGCCATTGTCGTAGTCGCCCGCAGCACATCAACTGCGATCGCGCAAGCCGGCATTTTGTCGGCTGGCGTAAGTTCCGGGGTATGGTAAATAAAAAGCTTCACTTTTGGGCTACCTGCGATAAATCCTCATCAGCAATAATAATAGAATTTGTACCCTGAGCGTAGTCGAAGGGCTTTCTTCCTTCTTCCTTCTTCCTTCTTCCTGCTTCCTTCTTCCTTCTTCCTTCACCTATATGTCAAAACAGCTAAATTCAAACCCCGCCCACGCCGCCATTACCGCACCAATTCGACTCCTGGCAGGCTTCACCTATCCTTTGCGAGCTTTCACGCTGATTTTGCAAACTCCCAAGCTGTGGAGTTATGTATTAGTTCCCGTGGTGCTAAATTTTATAATTGGTATTGGTCTTTATTTAAGCTTGCTATTTCCCAGTTTGGCAGGGATAGACGTTTTAGTTGCCGATTTATCCGTCCGATTTAACGCTCTAATTGCGAGTTTTCCCGCTTGGCTGAGCTTTCTCGGTGTGTTAACAGTTGCTTTCGGCTGGCTGCTGCGCTTACTCCTAGTGTCAGGACTTTTGCTGATAATTGGATTTTTGTTAGTGCAGTTTGGCGTGATTTTAGGTTCGCCGTGGTACGGCAAACTTTCCGAACAATTGGAACTGCTGCGGAACGGTCAATTGCCCGCAGAAGCACCAATGAATCTGGCGAGTAGTTTTGGGGATATTCAAAGGGCGATCGCCTTTGAACTGCGAAAACTACAAATTTTGTTGAGCGTCGGTATACCCCTGCTGCTGCTAAATTTTATCCCTGGTGTCGGCTCTATTCTTAGCAGCTTGGGTGGCGTAGCTTTGGGCGCGACTATTGTCTGTTTGGACTTTTTAGATGCACCTTTGGAGAGGCGGAGGCGACCTTTTCAGGAGAAGTTGGAGATTATTTGGGCGAGTTTGCCGGCCAGCGGGAGTTTTGGTTTGGTTTGTTTGGGTTTGGTGAGCATTCCGCTGTTGAATCTGTTGGCGATTCCGCTGTGCGTGACGGCGGGAACTTTGTTTTTTTGCGATCGCATTTGGCCGGCCCGCTTTGCCCCAGAAGAAACTCATAGCGATCGAGAAACTAACATTACCAATTAAAAACTAGGGAGATGCTTCTTCCTTCGGCTGACTCTGGGAGTTAAGACCCCAAAACGGGCTTAAAAACAGCCAGCTAATGAAGAAAAATGATGCTGTAAATAGCTGGACAATATCGATCGCCGACAAATATCCGTCAGATAATAGTGCAATAGTTCTATCTGTCAGCCCGAATATCCAAGAGAGAATCCCAAACAGCCAAATGCCTTTTTGGAGCATGGGCAAAAATGCTGAAACTTCGGAGTTTTGCTGCTTGTTCATTGATTTAGCCCTTGTTTGCGAAAAGTCTGATTAACCGGGGCACCCCAAGGGCTTAAGGATTTTTGGTGTCTCCTCGGATTCCCTTTGTTATCTATATGTTAAGAAATATTTCCCGATATGACAACGCGCCCTGAGAGGGATTTCCGCATCTATCTTAAGAGGTAGTCGCAGCGCTAACAAAGAGTGATATTTGCTACACTTTGGTAGCCACGCTAGAGATTTTGCCGATTTTTTGCGAGATAAATTGCTGATCACGGGTAGCGGCGCGCTCTCTTGGTACCGCCCCTAGAAAAGAAAGCTTGTAATTTATTTTGAATTATGCAATACTACATGATGAGCAAGTTTGGTTCAAGAACGATCGTGAGGTTTGTACTGAGGAAAGAAAGTTATCAAAGCCCTAAAAGCCACAGGACAAACAATTTGACGATCAGTATTAACCAGGCTTGATATGAGTTCAGCGTCAATAAAATCGAACAATGCCACGCTTAAATCAGATTATCGCGATCGAAAAAGGCATCAAAAGCCGATCCGTCCAAGAACTAGCAGAAGCTCAAAAAGCCCTCCAGAAGCCCGCTGTGCTTTCTGGAATCTCCCGTACTTACCGCCCCAAAGACGAAGAAGGCGAACAACTGCCGCCAGAGTCCAAAAAAGTTGAAGTCAAAGCAGAAGAGATTATCCGCAAAACGACTGAAGTTTTGACCAAACTCTTCGACGTAACCGCAACCAAAGATTGGACAAATTGTAGCGCCCGCGCTGACGTAACTGTAGACGGAAACGTGCTTTTGAGCCAAGTTCCTGTCAGCTATTTGCTATTCATTGAAAAGCAGTTAGCAGATTTGCAAGCATTTATCAAAAAACTTCCCGTCTTAGATGCTTCCGAGACGTGGAACTTCGATGCTTCGGCAGACTGCTGGGCAACTGAACCGGTGCAAACTCTCAAGACTTTTAAAACTCCGCGCAATCACGTTAAAGCTGAAGCTACCGAACACCACCCGGCGCAAGTCGATGTTTATTACGAAGATATTACGATCGGCTATTGGCGGACTGTCAAGTTTTCTGGAGCTTTGCCGGCGCGGCGGATCAATGAGTTGCTTCAAAGGGTGGAAATCTTGCAGCAAGCTGTTATGTTCGCCCGCGAAGAAGCTAACAATTCTGAAGTTGAGGAACAGAGAGTGGGAGAGCGAATTTTTCAGTTTATTTTCCGCTAAGTGCTTGCTTTTTTGATAGTTATGGTTTAAGATATAAACAGAGTACAAGTTCAATCTAAAACTTCAACTTAAACCGTACAAATGTGATAGTGCAGGTTCGAGTCCTGTCCCTCCTACCCAAAATAGGGGGGTAGCCCAATTGGCAGAGGCAGCATTGCGTACTAATTCAACAGCAAGCTATTACTCTAAACTCAGCATTCACCGCCGATCGCTAAAACGAATGTCAGGAAAAAATAACATCATCGAGGTTGCTGGCTCATATCCAGCCCCCTCTACCAAACGCAGGGGGGTAGCTCAATCGGTAGAGCGCGATGCTATTAATCTTAAATCCTTGACTTAAATGTGATAGCGTGCGTAAATGGGCGGTAAATATAAACCCAGTAGTAAGGTCAGAACTGCTGGGTTTTATGCTAATAATTGAATCAATTTGTTAAATCCGTCTGTCGTGGACGTATCAAGGCCGATGATTTACTGCATCAATCCTCAATGCGAACAACGCGAAAATCCTGCTGCTGCTCAAAATTGTCAGGCTTGTGGCACGGATTTGTTAATTGGCGATCGCTATCGTATCCTTAAACCAGTGCGATCGCCCAATCCCGCACGCCCCACAGACATCTTTGAAGTCGAAGATTTGGGAACCGGGGAAAACGAATGGGGCACTGTCAAAGTTTTAAAAGTCTTGAAACACACACACAATCCCGATTTAGTTCGCGTCTTCAAGCAAGAAGCGCGAGTTTTGATTGGGCTGGCAGGAAAGGGTTCAGTTCCCCAAGTCGAACCTGACGGTTATTTCCAAATTAAACTCCCCAATAATTTCCAGAAATTGTCTTGTTTGGTGATGGAAAAAATTAGCGGAGAAAACTTGGCAGAATTCTTAACTAAAAAACAGTACGTTTCTCAAAATCTCGCTATTGATTGGCTGCAACAAATTACCAATATTTTGCAGGAAATCCACAAATATCATGTAGTGCATCGGGATATTAAGCCATCCAACCTGATGGTTGAAGCCAATGGGAAATTGAGATTAATTGACTTGGGCGCCGCCACAGAAGCAGATATAGAGACCGCACCCATAGGTTCTGCTGGATACGCCGCACCGGAACAAATTCTAGGTAAAGCAGGCGTGCGATCGGACTTTTTTGCCCTGGGACGTACTTTTGTACATTTATTAACAGGCATACAGCCGATCGACTTTCCCCTTAATGAAAAAACTGGTAAAATTAATTGGAGGAACCAGGCTGTAGATATTGACCCGTTACTCCTAGAGTCGATCGACGAATTGATGGAACCGCTACCAGAAAACCGACCTGAAAATACCCAAGTTATTTTAGAAAAACTCAAAAATATAGAGCTTTTAATGGCCTCCCCAGAACCCAACTAATAATTCCCAATCCTCAATGCCCTGCGCGGGCCAATGCCCCATTCCCCATTCCCCAATCAATAAATCTCTTCCAACCGGCGAAAATCCCGCTCAACTTCCGCCCACAAAGCCCGATTGTGAGGGTCAGTTTTCACAGCTTTTTTCAAATATATTCTCGCCTTATCAACCTGCTTTTCTCCGATCAAATGCCGTCCCCAGCGCTGATAGGCGATCGCCTGCCACTGACGCACCTCCAAATCTTCGGGAACCCGCTGGGCCAAACCCTCAATCAAGGCGATCGCCCGCGGGAACCTCTGATATTTCAGCAACTGCTGCAATTCAACATAAGCATCTTGCTTTAACTTTTGTTCCGCAGCCGACAAATCCGCATTAGATTGAACCGCAGCCTCTTTTCGAGTCACCTTAACTGCCTGCGGTTTAGCTTTCACCCCCTGATCCGGCGGTGTCCAAGTAGGGGGCACAGTTGAATTGGCAACTTTCGACTCCGCAACATCGGGGGGGGCAATTTTCACCAGGAACTTATAAGCCTCAGTAATAGCAATAAACTTATTTTTAGCCTGTTCGTTTCCCGGATTCACATCGGGGTGATACTGTCTCGCTAACTTCCGATAAGAGGCCTTAACTTGCGATAAACTCGCGCCAGACCTCAATCCTAACTGTCGGTAATAATCTGCAATATCCATCTAGCATGAATGAGCGTTGATAGTACCATTAAATATGGCAGAATCCTTAAATGTAAAGATTCTGCCAAAATTTACTGCGAACTAGGTTGTAGTGCGAGGGTTGCCCGCACTACGGTAGCGCAAAAATAACTTACGGACGATCTTCGATCACTCTGTCAATCAAGCCGTATTCTCTGGCTTCCTCAGCGGACATGAAATAGTCGCGATCCATGTCCTTCTCGATTTTCTCGATCGGCTTGCCAGTATTCTTAGCATAGATATTATTGAGTTCGTGGCGCAGCCGCAGAATCTCTTTCGCCTCAATCTGAATATCCGTTGCTTGTCCCCGCGTGCCCCCAGAAGGCTGGTGAATCATGATTCGCGAGTGAGGCAAAGCTAACCGTTTCCCCTTCGCACCGGCAGCTAACAGGAAAGAACCCATCGAAGCAGCCAAGCCCACACAAATCGTCACCACGTCTGATTTAATGTGCTGCATGGTATCAAAAATAGCCATGCCTGCCGACACCATTCCCCCTGGGGAATTGATGTACAAAATAATATCCTTACCGGAATCTTCCGAATCGAGATAGAGCATCACAGCGATGATTTGATTGGCAATTTCATCGTCAATGTCCCTGCCCAAGAAAATAATTCGTTCCCGGTAGAGGCGATCGTAGATATTAATCCACTGAGTATCATAACCACCCGGCATTTTGTAGGGAACTTTTGGCACACCTATAGGCATAATTCGGAACTCCGTTTAGTTGGTAATTGGTGAGCGGGCAATTGGGCATCGGCCAAACAGGGCATCGGCCAAACAGGGCATCGGGCATTGGTAATTGGGAATCGGTAATTGGGAATTGTTAGTCATAAAAAGACTATTGAATAACTAATCAGGGTAGAAACTACTAGCCATTAACCCTTAATTCTTACTCATGCCACATTACCCCTTCCCCATTACCCATTCCCCATTCCCCATTCCCCATTCCCGATTCCCAGTTAGATGACTCCAGCCGGCAGCGGTTTCGGCAATTCTTCCGAACTTTCAAGAACGCGATCGATCAAACCGTATTCTTTAGCTTCCTGGGGCGTCATGTACAGCAACCGATCCATATCTTTAGTAATCTTTTCGATCGGTTGGCCAGTACAGCTTGCAAAAATCTCAAGCATCGTCGCTTTATTTGCCAGCACTTCCTTAGCCCGAATTTGAATGTCGCTTGCTTGACCCCGCGTGTAAGCCTTGGGTTGGTGCAACACAATCGAAGCGTGGGGCAAACTCGCCCGAAAGCCTTTTGTACCAGCCGCTAAAAGCATCGCAGACATCCCCATTGCCGAACCGAGGCAAATAGTGTGCACAGGCGGCTTAATGTACCTGATCGTATCGCAGATAGCGAAGGCTTCTGTTTCAAAGCCGACGGGTTCGCCACTGTAACCAGAAGTGCCGGTCGAGTTGATGTAGATTTTGATCGGCTTATCCGGGTCTTCGTACTGCAAGAACAACAGTTCAGCGATAATCAGTTCTGTTACCGCAGGCACCAGAGGCATCCCCAGATAAACGATCCGCTCCTTCAGCAACAGGGATGGCAAATCGGGAGGTGGCGTCCGAGAGTTCCCTTCCCCGTAGTATGGCGATTGCACAGCTTTAATTGGTGTGTTCATATAACCGAAATGTTGCCTGAACTGATGGAGCTATTCTTAAAGAAATAGTAACGCAATCTTTAGGTATCCCGCATGAAAGTTAGTTTGCTCCCGGTTTTAAACGACCCTAACCTTGACGCTGCCGCGCCCTCGACCCAGCGCCAGCTAGCGATTTCAGTGTCTGCGATGGCAAGCTCGATCGACTCCAGTGTACCCTTAAACCTGTGCCTGATTCTCGACCACAGCGGCTCGATGGGCGGACGCCCCTTGGAAACCGTCAAACAAGCCGCCGGGCGGTTGCTAGACCGGTTGAAGCCCGGGGATCGCTTTTGCGCGGTGGCTTTCGACCACAAAGCCAAAGTCCTCGTCCCAAATCAAATTGTGGGAGACCCCAGCAGCATTAAACGGCAAATTGAGCAATTGCGATCGGCCGGTGGCACAGCAATTGATGAGGGCATTAAGTTAGGTATTGAAGAGTTGGGCAAAGGTAAAAAAGAAGCTATATCTCAGGCATTTCTGCTGACTGACGGCGAAAACGAACACGGCGACGACAGCCGGTGTTTGAAGTTGGCTAAATTGGCGGCCGACTACAACATGACTTTAAATTCTCTGGGATTTGGCGATAACTGGAACCAGGATATTTTGGAAAAGATTGCTGATGCTGGTGGCGGTGCTCTGGCTCACATTCAGCGTCCTGAAGATGCGGTTGACGAGTTTGGTAAACTGTTTAGTCGCGTCCAAGGTGTAGGTTTGACTAATGCTTATTTGCTATTTTCCCTAATGCCAAAAGTGCGGTTAGCCGAACTCAAACCGATCGCCCAAGTTGCCCCGGATACGATCGAATTACCGGTACAGCAAGAGGGCGATCGTTTTATGGTGCGCCTCGGAGATTTAATGAAGGATATAGAGCGAGTAGTTTTGGCTAATATTTATATTGGACAGTTGCCCGAAGGTACACAGACGATCGGGCAATTGCAAATTCGCTACGACGATCCGAGTGTCGGTCAAGGTTTGCTTTCCGATCCTGTTGCACTTTCCGCTAATGTCCTGAAAGTTTATCAGCCGGCCATTAACCCGATGGTACAGCAGCACATTTTAGCTTTGGCTAAATACCGCCAAACTCAACTGGCCGAAACTAGATTGCAACAGGGCGATCGCGCCGGCGCGGCAACAATGCTGCAAACTGCTGCGAAAACTGCTCTGCAAATGGGCGATAAAAGTGCCGCAACTGTGCTGCAAACTTCTGCTACTCGTTTGCAGTCTGGTGAACAATTGAGTGAAGCCGATCGCAAGAAAACTCGGATTGCTTCTAAAACTATTTTGAAGTAATCTCATGGTTTGTAATTCTAAGGAAATCCGGCGATTGGAAATCGCGACTACACAAACAAAGTCCGCCTTCGCGGACTAAGAATATAGAAACCCGCCAGCGCGGGTTTTGTTTTTGTGTTCGTTTCACTCACCGGTTAAAATTTGTGGATGCTTTAGATGCTCGATCGTTTAGAATGTTTGTATCACCTATCAAGAGTGCTTGTATGAACCAGACAATATCTGATAAAGTACGCTGGACTACCGCCGATTTAGAACTATTGCCCGATAACGGCGATCGTTATGAAATTATTGATGGAGAGTTATTTGTGACTAGAGCACCGCATTGGGGTCATCAACAAGCTATAGGCAACCTCTACCAAGAACTTAATACTTGGTCGCGAGAGACTAATTTAGGACGAGCAGGAATCAATCCAGGTATCATTTTCACGGATGCTGATAACGTTATTCCTGATGTAGTTTGGGCCAGCAATGAACGCTTGGCTATCTTGCTAGACGAAGCAGGCCATTTAACCGCCGCACCTGAGTTAGTTGTTGAAGTATTGTCCTCCGGTGCAGACAATGAAAGACGGGATAGAGATTTGAAACTCAGACTCTATTCGGTACGAGGAGTACAGGAATACTGGATTGTGAATTGGCGGTTGCAGCAAATAGAAGTTTATCGCAGGGAACAAGCAAGTTTAAGGCTCATTGCTACGCTTTTGAACGCTGATGAATTGACCTCGCCTTTGTTACCTGGTTTTAGTTGCTCTGTCGCTCGAATTTTTGCTTAGATTTATGAAACACTTTTACCGGGCGATCGGCATTTTAGGATTTGTTACCGTTTTGGGTGGCATATCCCCTGCCATTCCCGCAGAGTCAGCGCCAATACTCATCGTTCAAAATCCTGCTGAAGACTTATTTAATAGTGCTTTAGCCAAATCAGAGGCTGGAGACATTCAAGGGGCGATCGCCGATTACACCGAAGCTATTCGCCTCAACCCCAACTACGCCAAAGCCCACAACAAACGCGGCATCATCCAGGGCCGCAATCTCAAAGATTATCCAGCAGCTAAAGCAGATTTCGATCGCGCAATTGAAATTAACCCCAACTACGGCGACGCTTACTACAACCGCGCCAGAGTCCGCGAGTTCTTAGAAGACAAAGACGGGGCGATCGCCGATTATCAAAAAGCAGCGGAACTTTATCAAAAAGACGGCAATACCAACGATTATCAAGATGCCATCAGGCATCTTCAAATGCTGCAAGAATAGAGTGCTTTTGAAAACATAGTATAATATCCTTCGATCTGCGTTCATCCGCATTCATCGGCGGTTAAACATTTCAAATTAACTATTCAAAAAATGCCCGAAACTTCCACCGTCACCGTCACCGTACCCGCCACAACCGCCAACTTAGGCCCCGGCTTCGACTGCATCGGCGCCGCTTTAAGCCTCTACAACCGCTTCCAATTCTCCCGACTCGAACCCTCAGCAACCGAGAAACTAAAAATTACTGTTACAGGCAAAGAAGCCGCCAAAGTCAAGACAGATGACAGCAATCTCGCTTATCTAGCCTTTGTCAAGTTATACGAACACCTGAACCAATCGCCGCCCTCTATAGCCATACATATAGATATGCAAGTGCCGCTGGCTAGAGGTTTAGGAAGTTCCGCCACAGCTATTATCGGTGGGTTAGTCGGTGCAAATGAATTAGCCGGAAAGCCTTTGAGTCAGGTGGAAGTGATGCAATTGGCGATCGAACTTGAAGGACATCCCGACAACGTTGTCCCCGCTTTATTGGGAGGATGTCGCCTCGCTGCTAGCAATGCACCCCCCCAACCCCCCCTTAGTAAGGGGGGGCTAAGAGAAGAATTCCCCCTTACCGACGCGGGGCTCACACAATCACCCCCCCTTAGCAAGGGGGGGCAGGGGGGGGGTTCCTGGCAAATTTGCGATATTCCCTGGCATCTGAATATTGTGCCCGTGGTAGCCATCCCCGATTTTGAACTGTCTACAGCCGAAGCCCGCAAAGTTTTGCCAGCAGATTACAGTCGGGCTGACGCCATTTTTAATGCTGCACACCTCGGTTTGCTAGTGCGGGCTTTGGAAACTGGCAATGAAAACTGGCTGCGCTGCGCCCTCCAAGACAAAATTCACCAACCTTACCGGCAATCTCTGATTAAGGGATATGAAGCGGTGCAACAAGCTGCCCTGAATGCAGGGGCCTATGAAATGGTAATTAGCGGTGCCGGGCCCACGCTTTTAGCTTTAACGGATGTGGCTAACGCTGAGGCGGTTGAGAGGGAAATGGCGGCTGCTTGGATGGAATTTGGGGTAAAGGCTGAGGTAAGGGCGATCGGCCTCGATACTCAAGGCGCGCAAGTCTCCCTTTAGTTATTTCACTCCTAGACACACAACATCTACATAACCGTGTTTTGTAGGGGCAATCCCCCGTGGTTGTCCCTCTCCATGTTATTCATATTTCTATTCTCGACCTCTGCGTAAATCAGCGTCAATCCTTTGTCATCGGCGGCCCGATAAATTATCTTTTTTTAACCGCAGATGAGGTCAGATTAAAACAGATTAACGCAGATTAATTAGATTAATTATGGTTGCAAGATACGTGATTGTTGACTGTTGACTGGATTTGAGGCACGACGATGTTACCGGATTTGATATAACTTCCTAAATGTTCCTCACAGTCGATTAATTGATATGTTGTTGGAGATTATATAAAAAAGCGGTGCATAATAAAGGTATGAATTTAGGTGGGGAGGGTGAAGAAGAGAAG
This sequence comes from Microcoleus sp. S13_C3, assembly GCF_036700905.1. Classification (NCBI taxonomy): domain Bacteria; kingdom Bacillati; phylum Cyanobacteriota; class Cyanophyceae; order Oscillatoriales; family Microcoleaceae; genus Microcoleus; species Microcoleus sp. S13_C3. Next base: position 31,797 of record NZ_JAUBPT010000001.1, read on the forward strand.
AACTCTTTGTTATTCTCACTCCTAACAAATTCTACCACATTCAATTCCTTTACTAATTCACGTTTCTAACCTTCGAGGACGTTCCCATTCCATATTCAAGTAGTCATTGAGAATGCCAGGTTGAAATTTTATTCAACCTGGCTTCGTCACCGGTGATAGCTAAATAATATCAAATCTGTGGGCATCGCAATTATTCATCTCTCTCTTCCCTTTCTCTGTATCCTCTGCGCCCTCTGCGGTTTAATCATTCCGATACAATCGGAATTGAGCTCAGACATCTATTCACCAATGCCTATTTTCTTACAGGATTAAAAATGGTTTTTGCCGCTTTTTAAAATTTCTTGAATATCAACTCAAGTCTCTTTTTGATAACTTCTGCCATTCCCTATACAAAATTTTACATTTTAAAAAAATGCAGTCCTTGTAGGGGCGGATTCACAAGAATTTCAGGCTCAAACCAACAATCGCAAAAACCCGCCCCCACCAACGGTTAATACTCTTAATTAACTGTGACGCAGCGGAAGCTCTATCTGAATTTTAGTGCCTTTACCCGGTTCGGAAAAACACTTGAACTCTCCTTTGTGCTGCTCTACAATTATCCGATAGCTGAGAGCAAGTCCCGATGATATGGGTGGTTCCGCAGGTTTTGCTGCCAAAAATGGCTCGGAAATTTGGGCTGTGATATCTTTGCTATGTGCGATGTCGTTATCAGCAATCTCAATCGAAATTCGCTGAGCATCGACCACCTGAGTGGTAATCAAAATCACGGGCTTAAATTTGATGGATTCCAACTCCTCTAACTCTTGAGCCGACTCTTCCAAAGCATCGATCGCGTGATTGATGATATTCAGAAAAGCTTGATTGAGCAGCCCTGCATAACACTCAATCTGTGGCAAATTGCCGAATTGTTTCATCACCTTGATGTCTCGCCTTCCCTCGCGAGCCGGCAAGCGGTGCTGCAACAACAACAGAGTATTTTCTAAACCGTCGGAAACATCAAATAACTGCCAGCCCGATCGATCGCTGCGGGAAAAATCCTGTAGCGACAAAATTATTTGGCGGATGCGATCGCTGCCGGTACGCATGGAACTCACAATTTTTAATAAATCGTCGAGTACGAATTCCACATCCATATCTTGCTGCTTTTGGATAATTTCCGATCCTGGTTCTACTAGCTCTTTTTGATACAATCGCAGCAGTTCAATTAAATCGGTCGCGTAGCTTTGGACGTGAGTTAGATTGCTGTAAATAAAAGTAATGGGGTTGTTAATTTCGTGGGCAATCCCAGACACCAGTTCGCCCAAACTAGACATTTTTTCATTTTGCAGCATTCGATCGCGCGACAGATCCAATTCTTGCTGGGTTAACTCCAACTGCCCCCTCAACTCGTGCGATCGCTTAGACGCGCGCACCCGCGCCAATAATTCCTGCTTAACTATCGGTTTAAACAGAAAATCGTCAAAGGGCGCATCCAATTCTGGAATTTCATCAAATTGCTCCGGTGTTGTCAGCAGAATAAAATAGGCTGCCGCCAATTCTTGATCGGCTTTCACCAGCCGGCACACATCCAAAAAGTTGATTTGAGGCGAAGTCCCGTCGCAAATTATCGCATCGGGGGACAATTCCTTCGCCAAGTCTAAACCCTCCTTGTCGTCGGGAACGACTCTCACCTGATGTCCCTCTTGGCTGAGTAACTCTTGGACAACTTGAAAAGTCACAGTATCCGCGATGATCGCCAGAATCTTTGCCATACTTCTACCACCTCCACAAATTACTTTTTAGGATACAACCGCCAGAATTGCGCTGACAGATTTAAAATTCCAAAATAGTTCAAGTCCATCAAAAAACCGCCAATACCCGCTCCCTCAAAACCAAAAATAGCTTATACCATTTTAGATTTTATATTTTAGAGTAAAAAATTGGTAATGACCGAAAACATCCAGGATACCCGCCACGTGATTCATCCGTGGAGAAATTAAAAACCTGTATCCGAGAAACTTGCCGAACGTATTTATGTCGCGCAAGTCAATGGTTCAATTCTAAAATCTAAAATCTAAAATCTAAAATCGATTGACTTACTGTATAATAGTTGGGAGCTTGCCTAAATTTGCAGATTTTTTGGGGAATGGTATCACTAGAAGGTATAATTTTAGACTGGTAATGCAAAAATGCAAATTTTCTCCTTCGTAATTAATGTTACATCAGAGCTTTCGGCCGAAAGACTGCTGAGGGCGATCGCAGATACTTTCTCAAATTGCGCCAGGAAACAATAAAAAACTTTAAAATCAATTAATAGTATCGTTAAATTCACCTTCTCGGTCAGCGCCTGAGAATGCCAATTACCAACACCACCTCAACTTTGATTCAAGCCGAAACACTAGAACTATTAGAATGGCCGCGCCTGTGTCAGCACTTGGCTACCTTCGCGGCCACCAAACTCGGCGTCGCCGCCGCCCTTGACCTCGCAATCCCGGCAACTCAAGCTCAAACAGCAGAACTCCTGGCTCAAACTCAGGAAACTTATCAGTTAGAGAGCCGCGCTGGCGGTGCTTTGAGTTTTGAAGGAATCCAAGACATCGGCACTTCCCTGCAGCGAGCCGAACTCCAAGGTTTGCTCAGCGGCGAAGAATTGCTGGCAATTGCTACTACCCTCGCCGGAGCAAGGCAATTGCGCCGGATAATTGACTCTCAGGCAGATGTGCCGACGCTCAAAGAACTGGCAGCCCAATTGCGGACTTATCCCGAACTAGAGCAAGAAATCCATCGCTGTATAGACGATCGCGCTCAAGTAGCAGACAGAGCCACTCCTAAATTAGCAGGAATTAGAGTTCAAATGCGACAGTTGCGCGATCGCATTTATCAAATATTGCAGGGGATTTTGCAGCGCCAATCCAACGCCGTACAAGAACAGCTAATTACCCAAAGAAGCGGACGCTTTGTCATTCCCGTCAAAGCTCCCCAAAAAGATGCCATACCGGGCATCGTTCATGACTCCTCGGCCAGCGGCGCGACACTCTACGTAGAACCCCACAGCACAGTCAATCTTAACAACCAAATGCGGCAATTTCTCCGGCAAGAACAAGCCGAAGAAGAAGCAGTCCGCCGCGCCCTCACCGAGCAAGTCGCAGCAGTCAAACCAGATTTAGACAGATTGGTGGTGGTAGTTACAACTTTAGATTTAGCCGCCGCTAAAGCGCGTTATAGTTTTTGGTTGCAAGCAAATCCGCCGAAATTTATCGAATTGGGAGAGCCAGAATTAGCACCAAAAAAACCCGAAAAAGAAGATGAGGAAAAAGAAGATGAGGAAAACTCAGAAAACAGTCAATTATTAATTCGCAACCTGCGATCGCAAATTACCCTGCGCCATTTGCGCCATCCTTTATTAGTTTGGCAGCAACAGCACGAGCAAGGGTTTCCAGTCGTGCCGGTCGATTTAACGATCGCGCCGCACATCCGCGTCGTCGCCATCACCGGCCCCAACACTGGCGGCAAAACTGTCACCCTCAAAACCTTGGGATTGGCAGCTTTAATGGCGAAAGCAGGAATGTTTGTTGCCGCCCGCGAACCCGTAGAATTGCCTTGGTTCGACAATATTTTGGCCGATATTGGTGATGAACAATCTTTGCAGCAAAGTTTGTCTACTTTCTCCGGCCATATCCGCCGCATCAGCCGCATTTTAGAAGTTTTACAAAATAAATCACAGGCTGAAGAGGAAGAAAAATCAAACCTTCCAATTACTAATTCCCAACAGCAAGACGAAGAAGTCACAGATACACAGAACACTGTTTCTGCTCTCCCAATCCTCAAACCTAAATTACAAATTCCCCATGCCCCATGCCCCATGCCCCATGCCCCATGCCCAATTCCCAAATCTTTAGTTTTGTTAGACGAAGTAGGAGCGGGGACAGACCCCTCAGAAGGCAGTGCATTGGCGATCGCCCTGTTGCAATACCTCGCCCAACATTCCCTGTTAACAGTTGCAACTACCCACTTTGGCGAACTCAAAGCCCTCAAATATCAAGACTCCCGCTTTGAAAATGCCTCAGTAGAATTTGACGACAATTCCATGCAGCCAACCTATCGCTTGCTGTGGGGAATTCCCGGACGTTCCAACGCCCTCACCATTGCCCAAAGACTCGGTTTGCTAGCCTCCATAGTCGAGGAAGCTCAAACCTATGTCGGGGGTGCCTCTCAAGATGTCAATCAAGTGATTGCTGGACTCGAAGCACAGCGCCGGAAACAGGAAACCAAGGCCAGAGAAGCAACTCAACTGCTACACCAAACCGAAAAACTGCACAGAGAAGTTTCTCAAAAAGCAGCAGCTTTGCAAGAGCGGGAGCGAGAACTAAAAATAGCTCAGGAAGTGGCAGTAAATGAGGCGATCGGGTCGGCAAAATCAGAAATTGCTCAAATCATTCGTCGCTTGCAGTCGGGCCACCAGACGGCTCAAAATGCCCAACAAGCGACAGAAACCTTAAATCAAATTTCTGAAAAACACTTGCCCTCTCGCCAACAACCGGCTAAACCCAAACCGAGTTTTATGCCGAAAGTGGGCGATCGCATCCGCATTCCCAGCTTGGGCCAAACCGCCGAAGTCCTCAGTGGCCCCGATGCTAACGAAGAGTTGAGTGTTCGGTTTGGGATTATGAAAATGACTGTCAAACTAGGAGAAATTGAATCCCTCGACGGTCAAAAACCGGAAACTAAAGCTCAATTAGCCAAGGCGGCCGCCCAAGCACAAGCACTCGCTACGGCTAAAGCTAAGCAAGCAGCGGCGGAACAGGCAAAACCCAATCCCGAAATTGCCATTCGCACTGCTAATAATTCGATCGACTTACGGGGTGCGAGAGTTTCAGACGCAGAAATCGAAATAGACAGAGCTCTTTCCAAGGCCGTGGAATACGGAGTCCTGTGGATAATTCACGGCAAAGGTACGGGACAGTTGCGGCGCGGCGTTCACGAGTTCCTCGCGAATCACCCGCAGGTTTCCCGCTTTGAGCTCGCCAGTCAAAAAGAAGGAGGTGCAGGTGTGACGGTGGTTTATTTGAAATAGTCAGATTTACGCATTTCCGGTTGACTCGTAATTATATAGTTGTCTGCAGCAAACAAGTCGCAACGAACATATCATACTGATGCAACCGGAATGGATACTAGACTGCAAATGTGGAATAATTAAGAGTTGCTTTCCCACTTTAGTAACTGCCTGACTAATGAAAAAAACTCCCTCAAATGAAGTTTTGGTTGGCGACTGTCGTGAAGTGATGAAGACATTGCCAGAAAATTATATTTCTGCGTGTATCACTGACCCACCTTATAATTATGAATTTATTGGTCATAAATGGGATGACTCAGAAATTCAAAGGCGTATTGAAAGAGTCAATGGCAAGGGAAATAAAACCCTTGTTAAAAACATTCCCTATGGCAGTGGTTTAGCAGGTGGAGTCAGAAACGAAAAATGGTATCAAAGGAATCGTAACAACACTCTGGATTATGAAAAGTGGTGCTTTGAGTGGGGTGAGCAGCTTTTTCGGATCTGCAAACCGGGTGCGACAGTTTTAGTTTTCAACAGCACACGGACTGTTGCTCACGTACAAGTTGCACTTGAAAGTGCTGGTTTCTATGCCAGAGATATTCTTGTTTATAAAAGATCGAGTGGTATCCCTAAAGGTGTCAATATCAAACAACAGTTAGAGAAGAAAGGATATGAAAATTCTGAACAATGGGATGGTTGGCACAGTTGTCTGAGGAACGAATGGGAAGCAATCTGCGTACTTCAAAAACCACTGGTTAATAATTACTTAGAAACTCTACAGGAGTATGGTACTGGTCTATTTTATACTAAAGATCAGTTCGGTGGTTTTCAGTCAAATATTTTAGAAGGTATACAGCGTGAGAAAGCCGAGGAGTTTAACGTCCATTGCACAGTTAAACCAATCGCTCTAATGAGAAAGCTGGTCGAAATATTTGTACCGCGTTTGGAAAATTCTATTCTAATCGATCCTTTCGCAGGATCGGGAACTACATTGCTGGCGGCGCAAGAATTTGGCATTAGGTATCTTGGCATTGAAATAGTACCGGACTACATAGATATTATCAACAAGCGCCTGGATAGTTTCAGCGGTATACAGGGAATTCTCCCACTTTTTCAATAAGAAATGACTTTAAATCAAACCCGCTTATTGTTTGTATAAACTCAAACGAATCATCCCCATTGTAAACTTTCCAAGTCCCTACTTGGCACGCTGTAATAGCTGCGGGCAAATTATCTTTTCTAAGAATCAAAAATACGGGTTCGTAATTGTAAGAACGAAGTAGTGGGCCATAAGATTTGAACTTTTTCAGTGTTCCAGAGTCTCCTGAGCCAATACGATATTTTGTATCTATTGCGTACCCATCAACAATCAGATCGCACGGCTCATCGCTTCCAACTTTAAATGCTGGCTGAAAACTACTGCAATATGTTTTACACGTTTCAGTAACTAACAATTGCCAACACATACCTAACTCTTCCAATATTGCCTATTTTCTTTTTTTATTATTGGAGAAATACCAAACACATCCATTAAGATATCGTGTTCTTCATTCTCTTCTGCATAAATTTTTTCGGTAAATGACTTTTGGTATCTTGCTAAAATTTGCTCTAGTCTTCTTTCAGTCATCAGCAGTTACCAGATCAGCTAGACTAACGGATAATGCCTTGGCTATTTTGCTGGCATTAAGTAGCGTTATATTCCTTTCACCTCGTTCAACTGAACCAATATAGGTGCGATGTAATTCTGATAGTTCTGCAAGCTGATCTTGGGAAAGATTTCTGAGCTTTCTGAAATGTCTAACTTTTTTACCAAATTGCTCCGTAATATCCATAGATTGCGCCAGATGAAGCAATGACAACTATAATCTGACAGACTATAAGTAGCGACAGACTATAAGTAGCACTCGCTCTCGCGAGGATCGATATAAGCCCCGATAGTTTCAAAGCACTGATTTGATTTCGGTCACTGTGTGGCGTAGGATGGTTAGGGGTAAAAATATCTGGGTTTTGCGGATTGCGATCGATCGAACTTGAAACCGCAACTTTTCACCCGCAACTCCGTCCAGCAGTTAGGATTGCCGGAATCAAAGCAACGAGCTATGGAGACAAATTAACAGATGTGCTGTTGCCCACAGGCCGCAAAGCTTGAATCACGGCATACTGTTTGATATCCAGCCTCAACCAGTCTTAATTTCCCGTGCTGAAGCCATGCGCTCGACCGTAAAGCCCTCCGCTCCCACAAACGAAAGGGGCCAATCTCCCAACTGGGAAGAATTGACCCAAAAAGCACCAGAACCTACCCAGTTGGACAACATTAAAGCCCAACTGGATTTAGTGCTGTTAGCCCTAGAAGCACTGGCAGAAATTGGCTCAGAGGCGATGCTCAAGGTAGCAGCCGAACTGAATTTAGAGCCAATGGTAGCCGATCGGGTAGCTTTGTGGCGGCTGCGCCAATCTAACCCGCTGCGGAAAGGCCACGGAGGGCGCAAAAAACTAGATGTGGAGGAAGCTCGATCGCTCGTTTTGATAAGCTGTCATTTGGCAAAACAGCACCAAGCTTTAATCCGCCGCGCTGTTGCTTTGCTCGAACAAATGGCAGAGCAAAACCGCGAACCTCACACAATCGCTTTGCTGGGAGATTATATTGACAGGTTCAGCAACACTTATGGCTCGCGCATGGAAGATGCAGAAAATTTATCGGCCCGAGAGTTGACAGATTTGGCCCTCAAACTCCTGATCGATTTGCTGTTTTACAGCAGTCCCGGCGGCCACCGCCGCCTCTGGCTGGCACTTCTAGACCGCGCTAAGAATTAAACAACAGTCAGTAGTCAGTAGTCAGTAGTCAGTAGTCAGTAGTCAGTAGTCAGTAGTCATTAGTCATTAGTCATTAGTCATTAGTCATTAGTCATTAGTCAGTAGTCAACAGCCAACAGTCAGCAGCCAACAGCCAACAGTCAACAGCCAACAGTCAACAGCCAACAGTCAACAGTCAACAGTCAACAGTCAACAGTCAACAGTCAACAGTCAACAGTCAACAGTCAACAGCCAACAGTCAACAGTCAACAGTCAACAGTCAACAGTCAACAGACTTTCTGCTATGGTTCTCAAACGGTACACGCCCCCCACTTGCACGCTGGAAATTACAGCCAAAAGTTCGCCTCTATCTCGCTGGGCGGGCCAACCGGTGTTTAAATCTTTAAGTTTTGAGCTGCGACTCGACGACCCCAGGCTGCCAGATACCCAACACGTTACTCTCAGGGGCGATCGAATTCAACTCGAAACCCTCCACGAAGCTGTTAGCAACTACGTCCAAAACTTGCTCGGCGAATCCCGCGATTGGGACAGCAACCTCAACTCTCAAACCGACCGTATTCCTGCGGGTTCAGACTCGCCAGAAGTCGCACGTAATGCCGTTATATTCGATCTAGCCGTCAACACTTCCGAACTAGCAAATTCCAACCCCTACTCCCTCCCAACTTCCTACCTTCCGGTTCCCCCCCGCTTAGAACCCCGCGGCTTGCTCGCCCACAACTTGTTTTTAGGCTCTTTGAGCGCCGCAGAATCCGGGCCAGTAGTTCCCTTGAGCACCCTGCAACTGTTTGACTTGGCCACAGCGCTAGATGACTGCGCCGCCGAAGTGATGGCGCTTCCCAACCTCAACCGCGAGTCCCGACAACCGCTGTCCTCACCCTGGCTCAAGGTGGCAGCCATGCTGGTCGCGATGGCGGGCCTGACGACTGGAATTATCAAAATGCTCGATCGAACCGCCACCTCTCCGCAAACCGCCACAGCCCCCGCTCCCGCCCCCGATCCAGGAAGCCCCCAGCTAGCTGCAGGCGTCTCCCCCAGTCCAGTTCCCGCCCTACCCACACCCCCAGCACCAACACCCGCAGCCACACCCGGTTTACCGCCCCTGCCGCCCCCGCCCATCAACACCGCCGCCTCCCCCAGCCCCAGCTTGCCCCCCATAGCCCTCGCCCCAACTCCCCCCACCAACAAACCCAGCCCCATCCAGCAGCCACCCCTGCTCTTTCCCGCTAACGGCAGCGCACCCAGCGTTCCACAGAGCGCCCCAGCATTCCCTCAAGGGTCAACAATCACTATTCCCGCCCCCGAAGAACCGCCCCAGGGCCGCCCCCAAGCACCCGCACCAGTACCCTACCTGCTGCCCCCATTACCGCCCAGACTAGCTCCCGCCGTACCGCCCCCCCTGCCCCCCTCCCTGTCTGCTTCCCGATTTCCCGTTCCCGCGCCGCAACAGTTCCCCCGCCGCATCAAGCCGATTGTCCCCCCCGCCAGTACCGAACTCCCAGCCCTTGAGGATGCTCAACCGCCAGCGGAGTCTGAGGACAACAACCAGGCCGCTGCCAGCAGAAAAAACCGCACTTTATTTGATACAATTCCTCAAGTTTCAGAAGCTAGAACTTACTTTGAGGAACGCTGGAAGCCTCCGGAAGGAATGGAACAAACTTTGGAATATAGCGTGCTGATCGATGAAAATGGGTCAGTTCAAAGTATTGTGCCGATGGGAAAAGCAGCAGCAGATTATATCGAGCAAATTAATATGCCATTAGCCGGCGAGCCGTTTGTTTCTGCCGTTTCTAATGGAAAAAAACCGAAAATTAGAGTTGTTTTGCGACCGAACGGTCGAGTACAAACCTTTCTGGAAGAGAGTGATTAAACGCTCTCAAACACATTGTCGAGATGGGAAATCCCGGTTAATTGCTAATCTTAAACAAGTTCAAATCAAATTTAATGGGTTTTCACTGTCAAAACTTGCGGCGGCGACGCATCGGGCGGATAAATAAAATCCACTTCTACAAGTCGCTTTTCTCCCGATTTCATCTCTAGTTTTACCAAAGGTTCCCCCTGCTCTCCCCGCCGCTGCACTAAATGCACGTAGCGAGTTTGAGGCACTTTATTGTCATCAGTATAGCGCACTCTAAGCGTCCCCCTAAAAAAAGTTTGAGATGCCGGAGGTTCAAAAAAACTAAGTCCTCCTGAAGTTAATTTGTCTGTCTTAATTGGAGTTTGAATCGCGACAGTTACAGTTTGATTTTTGCTGGTAGAATTGTACAGAGGCAAGCTGAGATTGTATTGAATTCCGTAATTGCCGTGGGCGCGGTATGCTGTATCTGGGTAGCGAACTAACATTCTCGCACTTTGCACTTGATTTGTGCCCAGCATTCCGCGCGGGAGGCTGCTTAATGGGTAGGAAAATGCTGTTCCGGGTTGGGGAATTGTTAGGTTTGATGTGGCGGGGTTGTCTGAGATAAGTGCTCGCCATTGTGAACCTAATGCTACACCGGCAACTCGGCCGTAAATTATTTGACCTTCGGTGATTTCGGGCGGTGTGGGAGTTCGATCGCGCGGCCCGGCTATATTACTATTATCTAATAAGTTTTGCCATTCTGTTAAATTGGGCGATCGCTCGTTTCCCTGTCCGTTTCCCTCTGGGTCAACTCGGGCAAACATCGCCAGACTGGCAACATAGACTATACCATCGCTCCGCAACCGCATCAAGGTCGATCGACCGTTTAGCAGCGGTACCAATCCCCGCACCGGTATCGGATGATTCATCAACAGTTGGCTTTTTCCCGGTGGAATAATTAACTGCGGCTCAAAGTCAGACTGTCTCCTTCCTCTGAGAATATCATTCACAGCACGGCTTCCCGGCCCTGCGTAAATATTACTGTTTGAATTATCGACTTGCGGCGGCAATTCAATGAAAGGTGCATCGGGTTGGCTGAGATAACTCGCAGCTTGCAATATATCTAATGTTACAGGTTTGTTGCCCGGATTGTAAACAATTACTCCTTGATACAATGTTCGCAAATCTTCCGGGGAAGGTGCGCGGGCTATGTGGTGGGCAAATATGTCGAAACGTCCTTGAAACGGAAAGTTTAAATGTGCCGCCGGAAATCTTTTACCATCGGGGGGAAATGTCGAAAGCAAAATTCCTTCTTGCAGCACTAATTCTGGACTGTTGCTGTTAAATACTGGTATGTTGTCTAACTGTCCGGGGAGTGGTCGCACTTCTTGGATTTGGACGATTTCTTGAGGTGCGGGAGGGGTTTGGGCTAAGGGGATGATTGATAGAATTGGTAGCATTTTTGAGAGGAGTTTTTTTAAACCGCAGAGGACGCAGAGGGCGCAGAGGAAGAGAGGGAAGAGAAGAACCCGTAAATATTGGCGTCAGGGCGGGTTTTGTACGGAGATTTTGCTCACTCGTCTCTAGCAGATATTGTGATTTTTACTTCGCCCACTGTTGTAATATGTAATTGTAAAATTTGGCTGTGTCTACTTTATCCATTGCTTGAATTTTTCGCCCTCCTATTTTAACTTTTGTGCGTCCTTGGCTGATGCCTTCGGTAATAATTTCTGCTTCCCACTCTCGCAGTTGGTAAAATTCGGGATGTGCTAAATAAGCGGTTGCCAAAATGTCCCAAAAATAGTAATCTTGAGATATTGCTAGGGCATAACACTGTCCTGCTAAGTCGGAAATTGGATATTTGCGCTGTTTTGCTAAGAGATTGGAAAATTCTACAGTTAGCGGTACATTATTCGTGATGTCTAAAGGACACATGACAACGGGAATTTGGGTTTGCCAAATTCTCTCGATTGCTATCGGATCCCAGTAAGCATTCCATTCCGCCGACATATCTTGTCCGGGTTCCATATCTTTGCTAACATTGCCGATAACATTGAGGGCGCCTCCCATCCAGACAATTTCTTGAATTTTGCTTTCAATTTCTGGCGCGATATCTAAAGCTTGGGCTACTGTTGTTAACGGCCCTGTTACCATTAATGTGACTGGTGCGGCTGCATCTTGCAAAACTCGCACCATAAAGTTTTGTCCGGGTTCTGATATTAACGGCGTGTCAATGGTTCCTTTTTCATTTAGAATGGGAAGTCGATCGACTGCAAAGGAATCTCGCCGAAATAACACCGGAAATGGATTCAGTCCCCGCACGGTACTCGCCGCCACCGGAACTTCTGAACGCCCCATCAAATCAAGGATTTTGCGCGTTGCACTCACGGCCGGTTGAATGTAGCAGTCCGCAGGAGTTACAATTACTCCCAGAGTTTCGACTTCCTCCATTGTCATCAGCAACACGACTGAGAGATAGTCGTCAACTGCACCGTCGTGATCCATTAGTACGAGTTTTTTAGACATTTTGCTTCCCCGGTGACTGAATTAGTGTAAAGTACAAATATAATTTTTTTTGTGCCAGAAACACAACTGCCTCAACTATATGAATACAGTATCACCTTACGGCTCTTGGAAATCCCCTATTTCTTCCGATTTAATTGTTTCTGGAACTGTCGGAATCGGACAAATTGCTATTGACGGCGATGATATTTACTGGGTTGAGGGAAGACCTTCGGAAGCGGGGAGAAGCGTCCTCGTGCGGCGCACTCCTGATGGTAAAATCAGCGACGTGACACCGCCTCCTTTTAATGTTCGCACTCGCGTTCACGAATACGGCGGCGCTTCCTTTGCAGTTGCTGGCGGTGTTGTCTATTTTTCTCATTTTGCCGACCAACGTATTTACTCTCAAGCATTAGATTCTCAACCCCAACCTCTGACACCGGCTGCTAATTATCGCTATGCAGATGCGATAGTTGACAAGCAAAGAAATCGCCTGATTTGCGTGCGCGAAGACTATGCTGGGGAAGGCGAACCTGTCAACACTATTGTTAGCATTAATTTAGATAACGGCGAAGATATTTCAATCTTAACTCAGGGCAAGGATTTTTATGCTTCCCCTCGTTTAAGTCCAGACGGTTCTCAACTTTCGTGGATTTGTTGGAACCATCCAAATATGCCGTGGGATGGCACAGAATTGTGGGTGGCAGAAATTAATGCTGACGGTTCTTTAGGTGAAAAATACTTAGTTGCTGGCGGGGTTGAGGAGTCGATTTTTCAACCGGAATGGTCGCCCGATGGAGTTTTGTATTTTGTTTCTGACAAGTCGAACTGGTGGAATTTCTACCGCTGGCAATCTAGAACCCCCCTCAATCCCCCCTTGGTACGGGGGGAAGCAGAGATAGAAACCAGCTTGTGCGAAATGGCTGCGGAATTCGGACTGCCCCAGTGGGTGTTTGGAATGTCTACTTATGCCGTTGTCTCGGAAAGCAAAATTATTTGCACCTACACTCAGCAAGGCAAGTGGCATTTAGCGAGTCTTGATTTAACGACTAAGCAGTTGATAACAATTGACACGCCTTACACTGATATTTCGTCTGTCAAAGCGCGGGGAGAAACTGTGGTTTTCCTGGCAGGTTCGCCGACTGAATCTACGGCTATTGTACAATTTAATTTGGCCACAAATCAACGAAAAATTTTGCGAAAATCGAGCGATTTAAGCATCAACTATGGTTATCTTTCAGTACCGGAACCTATCGAGTTTCCCACGGAAAACAATTTGACTGCTTTCGGTTTCTTCTATCCCCCGAAAAATCAAGATTTCGCAGCGCCTGCGGGTGAAAAACCGCCGCTTGTCGTTAAAAGTCACGGAGGCCCAACTGCTGCTACTTCTAGCAGCATGAATTTGAAAATTCAATATTGGACGAGTCGCGGTTTTGCCGTGCTCGATGTTAATTACGGCGGCAGCACTGGTTACGGCAGAGAATACAGAAAAAGACTGCAAGATAGTTGGGGAATTGTCGATGTTGATGACTGCGCTAACGGTGCTAAATATTTAGCTCAAAAAGGTTTAGTTGATGGCGAAAGAATGGCGATCGCCGGAGGCAGCGCAGGGGGGTACACTACGCTGTGCGCTCTTATTTTCCGCGATGTGTTTAAGGCCGGTGCGAGCTATTATGGAGTTAGCGATTTGGAAGCTTTGGCAACGGATACTCACAAATTTGAAGCGCACTATCTGGATGGATTAATCGGGCCTTATCCTGAAAGAAAAGATTTGTATGTAAATCGTTCGCCGATTCATTCCGCCGAACGTTTATCTTGTCCCGTTATCTTCTTTCAAGGATTAGAAGATAAAGTGGTTCCGCCCAATCAAGCGGAAATGATGGTAGAGATATTGAAAGCTAAAGGTTTGCCGGTTGCTTATGTTGCTTATGAAGGGGAACAGCACGGTTTTCGCCGTGCTGAAAATATCAAAAGAACTCTTGACGGCGAATTCTATTTCTATTCGCGGGTGTTTAAGTTTGAGTTAGCTGAACCTGTGGAGGAAGTGGTGATTTTCAATCTTTAGAAAACATTAAGTTTGCAGTTGCTCGGTCTTCCATAAAAAGCAACTGCAACCTTAGCGTAATTCGCAAATTTTAAATGTGATTTACTTCACAATTTTTGCTGTTTATTGTCACACCTTTAAAGGCAATACAGCTATAAATTTTTATAGTGCGATCGCCTTTTGTTGTTGCAGAAACGCCCGATCGCGATCGTCGAGTAAAGAGTCAATTACTATGCAAACTCCTGTCCACCTGATTCCATCTGCTTTGGGCGAGCTGTTTTCCGAAGTGAATCAAAATGGCTACATTACTATAGCCGATAGGTACGGTTTGATGGCTGCTATTTTCGACGAAAATTTGACTGAGGAAGACAAACGCTCGATCGATCGCCTGCTGCGCTCTGTGTGCCGGGGAAAGATAAAATTAGTTAACGAACTGTCTATGATCAGATAAGCGCAGATAATTTTCATTGACGATAATTTTTAAAATCTCCACCATCAAAAAAAGTCCTAATTGTGTCATAATTAGGACTTCGAGGGAGGAAACCATTTTTAATTTTTGAACGATACAGAATTTACGCAAAAAAAGGGTGCGCTGCACCTTACATAATTAGATTCTGGCCCAACGAGTGAACAAGTTTAACGTGCAGGTATGGTTGTCGCCAACTGTAACTTGCTCAAACTTTCTTCAGGCTGAACATCCATCTGATAGCTGAGTGCCGAAGGAATCCCGAGTACGCAGCACGGAAAATTATTGCCTAGTTCCCTAACCAGCCGATGGTTGCCAGAACCACAGCCCAAAAACAGTAAATTTGCTGATTCTAATTCAACCACATTTCTCAGTTCTGTAGCAACCCCCCCGATGCGTAAATGAGCTTTGAATAAACCGCGCCATTCCTCAGCCAAACAGCGCGCTTGCCACAGCAACTTATCTGCTACCTCGTACTGATTATTTTGACCAAAAATTGCTTGGAAATAATGCGGCTCGATCCAACTTTTTCCCTGGAATATTGATGGGATTTCGGTTTGAGGTAAAGCGATCGCAGGCGCTGCACAATTAAGGGCAAATGCTTCCTCTAAATCCGACACTTTCGGCTTGGCAGCCAACGCATTGCCCACAGCAACTTTGCAAGTATCTTCGCCGTAACCTTTGGGCGCTTCGTCGATCACGTAGACAACTTGAACCGTGACTTCTTTAGTTGTTACTAAACGAGTTTGATGCGCCATCCAAAGGGTAATGTCCAGAGCTGTTTGACTTTTTGGAGAACTGTTGTAACCGACAATAAAATTGATACTTTTTGCCGATTTTGTAACTTTTGATTTCTTAGAACCTTGCACTTGTGGCTCCGGCAGCAACACCATTTCTTCGGCTAAGTTTTGATATCCCAATGCACTTTCAAAACGCGCTAACATTGTTTTGAGATTCACAGGCTTGACCTCTCTTAAGTGAATTGTTTGGTCTGTCCGTCGGGCGTTATTCGTCTTGGGTAAAGTAGCGATCGAGAAAATTCAAAGCATAGTTGCGGAGTTCGTAATACTCCTGGGATTCCCGCAACTCTTGGCGATCGCGCGGGCGCGCAAACGGCACTGACAAAATTTCACCTATCGTCGCAGCCGGGCCGTTTGTCATCAGCACAATGCGATCGGACATATAGATAGCTTCATCCACATCGTGAGTAATCATCATTGCAGCTTGTCTGTGATTTTCCCAGATGTCCAGCACCTGTTTCTGCAACTTACCGCGAGTCAGAGCATCCAGCGCTCCAAACGGTTCGTCCATTAATAACATTTTCGGTCGAATCGCCAAAGCTCGCGCAATCCCAACCCGCTGTTTCATGCCCCCTGAAATTTCGTCTGGATATTTATCGGCTGCTGCCGTTAAGTTTACCATTGCTAGGTGTTCGTTGACAAGACTAATCTTCTCCGGGCGGCTAAGACTTTGCAAAACTTCATCAACGGCCAGCCGAATATTTTCCCGCACCGTCAGCCAAGGCAGCAACCCGTAGTGCTGAAATACCATCATGCGATCGGCTCCAGGTTTGCGAATTTCTTTTCCTTCCAGTGTCACCATTCCCCTGCTCTGTTTTTCCAAACCAGCCACTATTTTTAGCAGCGTTGATTTGCCACAGCCAGAGTGACCGATTACCGAAATAAATTCGTTTTCTCCAATACTTAAATTGATATTTTCGAGAACGCTAAATTCTGTACCGTCACCATTTTTGTAAGACTTGAACAAATTCTCTATTTCCAGAAATAGACGATCGCTCTTGACCGAACTTTGGGTACTGGTAGAAGTAGAAGTGTATTGGCTCACGGTATTCTCCTAAAAAGTAGTAAAGTGTTAATGGAATTTTCTTGCTATTGCCTAAATCCTAAAATTGGGCAGTCGGTTTCAACCGACTGTCTTCTATTAGCCAGGGAATAAATTCCCTGGCGGGACATTAGGAAAAGCGCAACATCTCAAACATTAAGACTGAAAAAAAGACTGAGGGCGGTTGGCTCGAATTTCAAAACTATTCAAATAACCCACCGGATCGCTGGGATCAAATGCCTTTTTATCAATGAAAAGTTCTGCAGGTTCCACTTGGTAATCCTCCTTCGGACAATCGATCCCCATTTCGGCAACAATCTTGCGGTAAATGTCGGTTCTCCAAGCTTTTTTAGCTAATTCCTCAGCATTTTGGGGAACTTCCTTAATCTGTCCCCAGCGAGCGGCTTGAGTCATCAACCAAATACTCTGAGACTGCCACATAAATGTTGAATGATTTCCCGGTATTTGAGGCAAATTCTTAGGAATGTCATAGAAAATAGTTGCATCTTCCGATTGTATGGTGCGGTCTTTTTCGTCAAACCCTCCATAGTTGTAGTCGCCAACAATTGCCGGTCGCGTAAATTTGTCGATCGCCCCTTTTTTGGGTTTCGCCCCCGTAAACGATCGTTCAGTTAGCAGCGCCGATATTTCACTGCGATTTTCCGGCTTGCTGCAATACTGACAAGCTTCCACCATTGCCTTAACCAGCGAGTAATAAGTCTTCGGATTTTCCTCAATGAATGATTCCATTACTCCCAAAAGGCGATCGGGATGTCCCAGCCAAACTTCCTTGCCTTGCACGAAGGTAAAACCCACTCCCAAATTGCCTTGAATTGCCCGCGTATTCCAAGGTTCGGCCACCATGTAAGCCTGCATGGCGCCAATCCTGATATTAGTTACCATCTGCGGCGGCGGCACAATAATTACCCGAAATTCTTTGAACGGATCGACACCGGCAGCCGCCGATATGTAGCGGACAAAGTATTCGTAAATCGCAGAACTCAGAACCACTGCCCAAACTCTTTTTTCCGCTGGCTGATGGTCAAAAAAAGCGCGAAATTGTTTGCCAAATTCTTCCAAATTGCCGTTGTATTCGTGCCACGGGCGCAAACCGGAATCCCACATAGCTTTGTTCATCGTCATGGCGTTGCCGTGGCGGTGAATTGTCATTGCCGCGCACAGGGGTGCGTGGCGCGCTCCTTCGGCGCCAACTCGGGCGTTTGTGACGGCGCCGGATACGACTGGGGAGGCG
Organism: Microcoleus sp. S13_C3; assembly: GCF_036700905.1. Lineage (NCBI taxonomy): Bacteria > Bacillati > Cyanobacteriota > Cyanophyceae > Oscillatoriales > Microcoleaceae > Microcoleus > Microcoleus sp. S13_C3. Next base: position 49,586 of record NZ_JAUBPT010000001.1, read on the forward strand.
TCGAGGCGGCCGAAGATTACGCCGTCGCGGGAGGTTGCCCAGCTTGCTTCGCGGTTGAGTTGGACGTTTAAACCGTATTTGCGGAAAAAGCCTTTTTTCCAGGCGATCGCAAATGGTGCACAATCGTTAACCGGCACGTATCCTACGGTTAAATTTGGTTTTTCTAAGGTTCGGTAATCGACAACCGGCTTTACGGCTGAGGCTTCTTCTGTGAGTCCTTTTGCCGATCGATCCGCGCTAATTGCACAACCAGATAAAGCCATTCCCGCCGCCGCCGATCCCATCCCTTGCAAAAACTCTCGGCGGTTCCATTCATTGGAAAACTTGTCACTCATATTTAATTTGACTAATGACTGTTAACTGTTGACTGTTAATTGTTGACTGTTGACTGTTGACTGTTGACTGTTGACTGTTGACTGTTAACTGTTGACAACTGACAACTGACTAATGATTAATGACAAATGACAACTGACAACTGACAACTGACAACTGACAACTGACAACTGACTAATGATTAATAACCGATCGATGCGTTACCAATTCCTGAACTTTGTCAACAGCAGCGTCGAGCAACAATCCAGTTAAGCCAATTACAAACACCGCTAAAAATACCGAACTCAGATTCAAACGGCTCCACTCATCCCAGACAAAAAAGCCAATTCCCACACCGCCTGTCAACATTTCCACCGCCACAATCACCAGCCAAGCAATCCCTAAACTAATCCGCAAACCTGTAAAAATGTATGGCAAACTCGCCGGCCAAATTATTTTGGTAATCCGCCTCCAGCGCGGCATTTCCAACACTTGCGCCACATCCAGATAATCCTTGGAAACGCTAGAAACTCCCAAAGCTGTGTTGATAATTGTCGGCCACAAAGACGTGATGAATATGACAAAAATTGCCGACGGCTCTGCTAAATTAAAAATCGATAAAGCTATGGGCAGCCAAGCTAGCGGCGACACCGGTTTGAAGATTTGAATCAGCGGATTGAGCGCCATCATTGCTGGTTTCGACATCCCGATCAGAAATCCCACGGGAATCGCCACTGCTGCACCCAGGAAAAATCCCACCAACACCCGTCGCAAACTCGCTAGCAGCAGCCAGCCAATGCCTAAATCTCCAGGCCCGCGCTGATAAAATGGATGGAATATGTAATCTAAATTAGCGATTAACGCCTGATAGGGAGTGGGAATCAAATCGCTGTTGAAGCTGGCAACAATCCACCACAAGCCAATAATTCCCAAAAAACCCGCAGCAGGTAACAAAACAGCATCTCGGATGACAACGGGTTTTACACGTTTCCACGTTGCCACTCCTGCAAGTACGATCGCAGATAAATTAAGCTGTATGAACATTTCAATCTCCTTCAGAGTCAGGGCAGGTACAAGAATCTTGAACAATACCAACCTGAGACACTGACGAAGCCAAACAATCTTTTTCAGAACATTTGGCTTTTCAGTCTCTTCTCAATGCCTGCGAAGTTAGCTGACGGGCTAGGACTGAGAGATGTCCTTCTCCTTAGATTTCAAAATCAAAAATTACACTCAAATTGGGCAATTTTTAACTTGGATTTTTAATTCTGTAGAGATTCGCCCCGAAAATTGGTTCCTCCGCTCCAGCCACACGCTTGGTTTGATCGCGCAGCGCTGGATTAGGCTTGACGTTTTAAGCCAATTTAACTTAAGCTAGCACGAGCGTATTATATTGTCAATAGGTCTTTGGGAGTAGCTATGTGAGTGCGACAGCTCCCAAAAGTTGAAAGAAAATTCAAAAAGTTAATTATTAAAGTAATCTAGAGATATAAAATACGATTGCTTACTTGATTTCTATAAAAGTAATGATAGATTTTAGCCAAGCGCTACAAGATAAAATTGATATAATTACCGAAAACTGGATCGAAGCTGTTCGGGGCGACGAGGAAATCGACACCGCCAAGCAACTCCCCTACGATTCCGTGCGCGACAGCCTTCCCATCGTACTGCAAGCGATCGTAACTATGCTGTCCGAATCAGAAGAAAGCGACTTTCGGGCAGTTATACAAGAAAGTTTAGACCACGGGAATGTCAGGGCCGGGCAAGGCTACGATGCCGAAGAAATTGCGCGGGAATACCGCTTGCTGCGGAGGGTAATTTTCGATGCTTTAGAACCAGAATTGCTAAAAGGCTCAGCCGCTGAAGTGAACCGAGCTTATCGCTTAATTGACAGTGCCCTCGACGAAGCAATTGCTGACTGTTTCAAAACCTATACCCAGGCAAGATTCCAAGAACTACAGGAGTTGCAAAACCAATTGCAACTTACAAATCAAGAGCTGAGTCGCTTACTTCGCGCCAGTCAAGAGAATATATCTCACTTAGCTCACGAATTGAAAACCCCCCTCACCTCTATTATTGGCTACTCACAATTGTTTTTGCGCCAAATAAACAATCCTAGAGTTAAAGATTCGGCTCCCAATTTGGCACATATTGATAAAGTCCTCAACAACGGCAGACTATTACTTAGATTAATTAACGATACTCTCGAAATCTCGCGGTACGACACGGGACGCATAAAATTGCAGCTAAGTGCCACAAATGTGCGATCGGCGATCGGCACTGTTGTCGAAATAATCGAGCCTTTGGCCAAAGCAAAAAATTTAGAGATCGCCCTTGAATGCGATCCATTTCTCGATCAAGTTATGACAGATTACTTGCGCTTGCAGCAAATTATCACCAACTTGGTGAGCAACGCCATTCGCTACACCCAAGCTGGTACTATTACCATAAAAACCGAATTATTGCCAGACGAACATTGGAGTATCTGCATCACCGATACAGGAATTGGCATTGCTTCAGAAGACTGCGATCGGATTTTTCAGCCATTTGTTCGGGCCAACAACTCCCTGGGTTCTGTGATGCCTGACAGTACCGGCTTAGGGCTAGCAATTGTCGCTCGATTAGTCAACCTTTTGCAAGGTAAAATCGAATTAGTTTCTGAAGTAGGAGTTGGCACCTCCTTCACTGTAATTTTCCCCTTAGAATTGGATGGAGTTTAGATTACTGTTAACTGTTGACTGTTGACTGTTGACTGTTAACTGTTAACTGTTAACTGTTAACTGTTGACTGTTAACTGTTGACTGACAACTGACAACTGACAACTGACAACTGACAACTGACTAATGACTAATGACTAATAACTAATGACTAATGACTTCTTTAAATCAGAAACCGAATAGTTACATAAACAGCCGCAGCCACCAATTGCACCCCCATCACAGGCAGCCCGTAACGCAGAAAAGTTTGAAAAGAAATCCGGCGTCCGTGCTGTTCAGAAATTCCCGCTGCCACTATATTAGAAGAAGCTCCTACCAAAGTGCCATTTCCGCCTAAAGTTGCTCCGTACATCATCGCATAAAACAGCGGCAGCACAGCAGGTGGAAACTGCCCTGCAAAATCCGGCGCCAGCACCTCTGCCGGTGCAAGCCCGACATTGACAACATACTGTTTTAGCAGCGGCACCATCGCCACTACCAGCGGAATATTTGGCACCACACTCGACATCAAACCCACAAAAAATAACAAAACTAAAGAACCAAGAAAAATATTTTTACCCAAAATCACTGCTAATATTCCAGATATACTGGCGATAACTCCGGTTTTTTCCAAACCGCCAATCAGCACAAAGATAGACATAAAAAATAGCAGGGTGCTCCAATCTAAATCCCGCAAAATATTATTAACAGAATCAATTTTGGAATGGTGAGCTAAAAGCATTGCCAAAGCAGCCCCCAACAAAGCAACGGCTGCCGGTGAAATAGGCACGGGCAGAGACTCTCCTATTACAAAAAATGTCAGCACGAAAGCTATAATTAAGCCGCCTACTGCTAAAACTCGTGGGTGATTGATTTTTGGGTGGGGCAAATGTTCCAAATCGTCTAAGTTTTTGTGCCAAATTTCCCGGAACAGCCAAGGCAACATAACTACTATCACTCCTACTGCGATCGCCCCGCCCAAACTTAACTTTAGCAGGTAATCTGCAAAGCTCATGTTAATAGCATCGCCGACAATGAATGTCGCCGGATCGCCCACGATTGTCAGCAGTCCCGAACTGTTAGCCACAAATACCATTAAAATCAGTAACGGCACAAAATCTACACCGACTTCTTCTGCCATTGGCGGAATTAATGGTGCTAGCAGCATGACTGTCGTGGCATTGGGCAAAACTGCACAAATTGGCGTAGTAATCGCGACAATACCCAGCAAGAGATTTTTGCCTTTGCCTTTCGCCAAAAGCACCATTTGAGTTGCCAAGTATTCAAATACTTTGGTAGGCTCAAAGGCTCTCACCATTACCATGACTCCGAAAAATAAGCCCAGCGTGGCGTGACTCCGACCGATATATTCGATCGCGTTGTTTAACGTCATCACGTGGGTAAAAACCAGAATCACCGCTCCCAGAAATGCCGCAACTGTGAGGTGTATCCATTCTGTAATTATTAAGAAAATTACACATATAAATGTTGTTGCAGCGATCGCAGCTTGCACGTTTTCCATTTAGTCCCCTGACAAAATTAAAACTTAAAAATTAAAAACTCTTGATCCGAGTTATTTTACTACTTTCTGGCTCTTCTGTCAATAAATTCAAGTGCTGATTTTTGCAGCAACAAGCTATAGCGGTTCTCAAGCGTGGTGAGGTATGCCCTATGCCCTATGCCCTATGCCCTATGCCCTATGCCCTATGCCCTATGCCCTATGCCCTATGCCCTATGCCCAGGAGTACCTCATATGAGAGATCGAAAGGCTATAGGCTCTACTCATCAAGAGAGATCCGGCCCCGGCAAAAAATTACCTCAAAACTACTTCTTTTGGCAGGGTCGCGATCGCCCGAAGTTTGATATGGCGATCGGGCGATCGCTCAACTACAATGAAGCATGGGCAATCTCTGCCAAACTCACCCCCCACGCAGACATCATGGACTACAGCCAAGTGCTCGCCGACAAAACCGATACAATCGTCAAAAACTGGATTGAAGCAGTTCGTCAGGATCGGAAAATTGAAAGCGCTGACGCCTTACCGCACTCAGCAATCGAAAATCACATACCTCACTTGCTGGCGGCGATGGTCACAGTGCTTTCCCAATATCAAAACAGCGAAATAAAACTAATAATTGAAGCCAGTTTAGATCACGGATTTCTCAGAGCCGAACAAGGCTACGACGCCGCAGAAGTAGCCCGCGAATACCATTTATTGCGTCAAGTAATATTCTCCCACTTAGAAGCCGAATTGCTAGCAGGAAGCGTCGCAGACGTATTCAGAGCTTTTCGGCTGATAGATGCCGTACTAGACGAAGCAATTGCCCAGTGTTTCAATAGCTACGTCGATCAGAGGATGCGGGAACTTCACCAAATCCAAACTCAGTTAACACTCACCAATCAAGAGCTCAATCGCCTCGTCAGCGTCAATCAAGAAAACGTCTACCATTTAGCTCACGAACTCAAAACTCCTCTCAACTCCATTATTGGTTATTCCGAACTGTTTTTGCGCCAAGAAAAATGGCAATCTGAAATCAAAGATACCCTCCCCGGCATCGAACACATCGAGCGAGTATTGCGTAACGGCAGACAGTTGCTTCGCATGATTAATGACACACTAGAACTTTCTCGTGCCAATGCCGGAAAAATTAAACTTAACCTGCAGCGAACTAATGTACAATCTGTAATTAACACCGTAGTAGAGATAATGCAGCCAATTGCTGATGCTAAAGGATTAAAGCTCGCTGTTACCAGCGACTGCGGCCCAACACAAGTAATCTCCGACTCTGGGCGGCTGCAACAAATTCTGATCAACCTGTTGAGCAATGCCATTCGCTATACAGAATCTGGTAGCATTGAATTAAGTTGCCGCCCTGCTGGAGAAGGAAATTGGGCGATCGCAATTACAGATACCGGCATCGGCATCGCCCCCGAAGATACAAAGCGCATCTTTGACCCCTTCTTTCAAGCAGGAGAAGCCGGCAAACAGCTCTTTCCCACCGAAAGCACTGGCCTGGGATTAGCAATAGTATCGCGGCTCGTCTCGCTGCTGCAAGGCAAAATCGAGTTAGTATCAGAAATAGGAGTCGGCTCAACTTTTACCGTGATTCTGCCGCAAGAAGTTAAAATACTCCAAGAAGTAAGCTAAACATTAAGTTCAAATTTTTACATCCGAAAATCCTATGCCCGCAGCCAACCTTAGCCCTTCCACCACAGCCTTTCCCCTCACCGCCGTAGTCGGGCAAGAAGCAATCAAATTAGCCCTGCTGTTAGCAGCAGTCGATCCTGGATTGGGAGGAGTTGCGATCGCAGGCCGCCGCGGCACAGCAAAATCAGTAATGGCCCGCGCCTTGCACTCCTTACTGCCACCCATTGAAATTGTTAAAGATTCTTTTTGCAACGCCGAACCTAATGAAATTATTGCCGAACAGGCATCAGGGTTGTTACCAGAAAATGGCGGGCAAGATACCCACACCACCGATACGAATTCCTTAACTACTGAAATAATTCCCACACCATTCATTCAAATTCCTTTGGGTGTCACCGAAGACAGACTCTTAGGTTCCGTCGATGTCGAACAATCAGTAAAATTCGGCCAAACCGTATTTCAACCCGGACTCTTAGCCCAAGCAAATCGAGGCGTACTTTATGTAGACGAAATTAACCTCCTCGACGACAACATTTCCAACCAATTGCTAACAGTATTAACCGAAGGACGCAACCAAATAGAGCGCGAAGGCATTAGCTTCCAACACCCCTGCAAACCTCTATTTATCGCCACATACAACCCCGAAGAAGGGCCGCTGAGAGAACATTTGCTCGATCGCATCGCGATCGTACTTTCAGCCGACGCAGCACTCGAACTAGAAGAAAGAGTCTATGCAGTAGAACAAGCTTTATCCTACTCCCGCTCCCCCCAAGAATTTCTCAATCAATACGCCGAAGACACCGACAACCTCAAAACCCAAATCATCCTAGCCAGAGAATGGCTCAAAGATGTCAGCATTAAACGCGAACAAATTGCCTACCTAGTAGAAGAAGCCATCCGGGGTGGCGTTCAAGGACACCGCGCCGAAATATTCGCAGTCCGCGTCGCCAAAGCCGCCGCCGCCATCGAAGGACGCACAGAAGTTAACGCCGAAGACCTGCGCCGCGCCGTAGAATTAGTCATCGTACCCCGCGCCACCATCATCCAAACTCCCCCAGACGAAAACTCTCCTCCTCCTCCCCCCCCACCACCACCCCAAAAGCAGTCAGAACAAGAACAAGACGAACCAGAAAACGAGCAAGAAGACGAAGAAGACCAAGAGGATGAAGACAACCCGGAACCTGAAGAAGAACCAGAAAAAGATACCATTCCCGAAGAATTTCTCTTCGACCCCGAAGGCGTAATTCTCGACCCCAGCGTGCTTTTATTCGCCCAACAATCCGCCAACAAACAAGGCAAATCGGGCAGCCGCAGCACCATTTTCTCCGAAGATAGAGGCCGTTACGTCAAGCCAGTCTTACCCAAAGGCCCCGTCCGCCGCATCGCCGTTGACGCTACCCTCCGAGCCGCCGCACCTTACCAAAAAGCCCGCCGCGACAGGAATTCAGACCAGGAATCCACCGCCGGCTCAATCACAAATCGAGAGAAGCGTGTATTTGTGGAACAGGGAGACATTCGGGCGAAGCGCTTGGCCAGAAAAGCTGGAGCTTTAGTCGTATTTGTCGTCGATGCCTCCGGTTCGATGGCCCTCAACCGAATGCAGTCGGCCAAAGGTGCAGTCATGCAGCTACTCACAGAAGCTTATCAAAGCCGCGACCAAGTTGCTCTCATTCCCTTTCGCGGAGAACAAGCAGAAGTGCTGCTACCGCCCACTCGCTCCATAGCCTTGGCCCGCAAGCGTTTGGAACGTTTGCCCTGCGGTGGCGGTTCCCCCCTGGCCCACGGTTTGACTCAAGCAGTGCGGGTGGGAGTCAACGCGCGGCAGTCGGGAGATATCGGTCAAGTTGCGATTGTCGCCATTACTGACGGACGCGGCAATATTCCTTTGGCTCGTTCTTTGGGCGAACCGATTGTAGAGGGAGAAAAGCCTGATATTAAAAAGGAATTGTTAGAAATTGCTGCCAAAATTCGTGGGTTGGGAATGCAGTTGCTGGTGATTGATACCGAGAGCAAGTTTATTTCGACTGGCTTTGCGAAGGAATTGGCCAAGACTTCTGGAGGGAAATACTATCACTTGCCGAAAGCTACCGAACAGTCGATCGCAGCTATGACTAAAAATGCTCTGCGCGACGCGATCGGCTAAAATCCTGATACCCGGATTTATCTGCGTTTATCCGCGTTTATCTGCGGTTAAAAATCCCAAAATTAGACTTTTTGCCCAAAGTCTAATTTTTAACTCTCACTCTCCGGCGAGTCAGCGCCAGCGAACCCGCAACTAAACCCAACCCTACCACCGTCGAAGGCTCAGGAATTCTGGCGGGGAGAGACTCCCGGCTTGGCGTTGCCTGGTTCTGGCTGGAAGAATTTGTACCTTGGGGGAGTTGACCGCTATTCTGGGCCAGCAGCAAATATTCTGAACCCTGCCCTGAAGTAGCGGTATAAACGGCTCGGAAATTAGCTGCAACGGCAGCTTGACCGCCGGAGATAACGGCGGCGGCAGCCAATAAAATCCCGGCTGTAGGTGGCAATAATTTGCGCTCAAAAAATGTGGTCATTGGACATTACCTATTTAGCAGTTTGTCGATAGAACTCGATCTATTCATTAATTTTCCTGGTATCCTCTGTCTAAGCTACCTTAGCCATTAACGGAACCGATTTTAGATTTTAGATTTTAGATTTTAGATTTTAGATTTTAGATTTTAGATTTTAGATTTTAGATTTTAGATTTTTGAAGTTTCTGGCCCCTAGTTTCAACTAAGTCGCAAATCAAAAACCTAAAATCAACTGTGGCCCCTGTCTCTAGCATATACTCCTTAATCTCCAATCGTAAATCCCCAATCCAAAATTGATTGACTTCAGCTATCTGCGATCTGATAGACTTTAAGCTGGCCCCTGGCCGCAGATAGCGCCGGCCCTTTAACCTCAATTATAGCTTTGCCGCGACGCGCAACGGTGCGAGACAGCGACACGGCACAGACCTGTACGCAGTCGATTATAAACAATCGATCCCTGCTTGGGAGTGATTTCACCCCCCTTCTTTATCAAATCTTTAAACTCTTTCAGGTTTTGCAAACAAAGTGTAAAGCTGTCAAAATGATAGATAGCAATTCTCAGCCAACATTAGGTAAATCCTCGTGAGTAACACTAGCAATTTCCGCGAAGCCGTGCGCGAGGCCAAAAACCACGCGCTGGTAGGCCCCAACGTCATCTCCAACGCTCTCCCCTTCGTGGGCGGCGGACTTGTCTTAACTGCTGTCGGCACCTACGGCGGCCTCGGAGTGATTCGTAACTATCCCGGGATCTTTTTTCCCACATTCATCGCTGCGATCGTCGTAGAATTAATTCTATTCTTCGTCGCCCGTGGGGCCGCCGAACAAGGCAACAAAAACACCGCTTTACCCCTGCTGGCAACATACAGCCTGCTTTCCGGCTACACCCTCAGCGGATTGGTATTTACAGCCCTCAGAACCCAAGGCGTCGGCATCTCCGGCATCGCTTTTGCAGCCCTCGGCTGCGGCATTACCTTTATTGCCGCCCGCCAAATTGGCTCCAACCTTTCTGAACAAGACGGCATGGCCCTCACCAAAACAATCAGTTTAGGTGTGATTGCTTTGTTAGTCGTCGTTGGCGGTCAGTTTCTGCTCTCTCTCTTTGGCGTCTACACCCCAACCTGGTTGGAAATTGGCATTTCTGGCATCGGCGTGTTTATATTTGCCGGTGCTGCGATCGTCGATTTTTACATATTACCCCGCACCTACCGCGACGACCAGTATTTGCCCGCTGCTCTGTCGATGTACTTGACCTACATCAACTTGTTCATCTTTATTCTGCGCCTGCTGATTGCTCTCAACGGCCGCGATTAAGTGAAACTTTAGCTTAAAAAAACCGCGGCTCGATGTCGATCGAGCCGCGGTTTTTGATTAAGATTTGCAACCAAGATAGTCGTCATCGCATCCTCTTGGTATTATCAACAAAACTTATATCATGTCCACAGGCGACAGGCATGAGGTATAATTTTACTTTTTAATCACTCTATCCAAGGTCTTGTTATCTAATTCTGTCGATCGCGATTTCAATATTAATCACAAATTAATGGGAGAAAACTCATGTACTTAAAATATGAAGATATCAGGAGAGTCAGCGTAGAAATTACCTCCAGGTGCAATGCAGCTTGTCCCCAGTGTCCCCGCACCGACAACCCGATTTTGCCGGGGGCAGAATTAAAGATGGAGGATATTGAGAGAATTTTCCCACAAGAGTTTTGCTCTCAGTTGGATTTGGTGTATATGTGCGGCAACTACGGCGATGCTATGACTAGCAATACCACAATTCCGGCGATCGAATATTGGCATCGCATGGGAGTTCCTCAAATCGGGCTTTATACTAATGGTAGCGGACGCAATCCCGACTGGTGGCAAGCCCTGGCAAAGGCGATGACAGGAGAAAACGACAGCGTAACTTTTAGTATCGACGGCTTGGCCGATACTAACAGCATTTACCGCAAAAATACCAACTGGGATAGAATAATGCAGTCGGTTAATGCCTTCATCCAAGCTGGCGGAAAAGCTGTCTGGCACTACTTGATTTTTGAACACAACCAGCACCAAGTAGAAGCAGCGCGGGTTTTAGCCCAACAACTAGGATTTGTCGAGTTTGTACCGAAAGCAACCTCTCGTTTTGTGGCGAAAGAGATTTATGACAAAGAGTCCGCAAATCAACAGCCCCAGAAGGCAGAAAACTCTCAGGTAGAGGCTAATAGCGATCGCCAAAACCAACCAGCAACAGCTAATGTATCAGCCCCTCAAAATCAAACACAGACCGCTGTTGGGTTGCACAAACAAGCTGAGGACTGTTTGAGACAAGGACAGCTCTCAGAGGCGATCGCAGCCAGCCAACAAGCCCTAAAAATTCAACCTAATTTTGCCGCAGCCTGGAAAACTTTAGGCAATGCTGTTCAAGGTTTGGGGAAGATGCAAGCAGCAGCAGATTGTTACGCCAAGGCACTTAAAATTCAGCCTAATTTTCCCGAAGTTTATGCTAATGTCGGCAGTCTTTATGCTCAACAGCAACAGTGGCAGCCCGCTAGTGCTTATTACCAAAAGGCGATCGAGCTTAAACCCAATTTTGCCGGAGCTTATCGCAATTTAGCTAAAGTGTTGACGCAGTTGGGGCAACCAGAAAAAGCCAATTATGCTTGGTATCAAGCCATAGCTATCGAAACATCTCAAACACCAGAACCAACTCCTTCTGTCCCATCAAAGCCAGCCACCGAAGAACTCCAACCCCCATCGTTGGAACAATATAAAAATCCCCAGGGAGACAAATTTCTCCAAGCTGTAGAAACATTTGGTAGCCTAAACAATTACTACCGAAATGTAGAAATTAGCTGTCAAACTCAAGCTAGCAAAGACATTTTCATCAGTTTTGAAGCGGAACTCTGGCCTTGCTGTTGGGTAAGCCATACTAAATACGCTGTTTATAACCACACTTACAGACCGCAAATGCTGGCTTTAATTGAAAAGTACGGAAATGGTTTTAATTCTCTCAGAACTCAATCGGTGAAAGATGCGATCGCCAGAGATTGGTTTCGCGAAGACCTCACAAAAAGTTTTTCCTGTTCTAAAAGGTTGGACGTATGCGCTCACGAATGCGGCAAAACTTTCAATTCAACAGGTTCGCAGTATATATAAGAAGGAAGGCACGACACGGGTTTGGACACGGATTTGGACACGGATACACGGATTAGTTGCTGAAATGTCAAAATTTCAGCTAAACTCAAAAATACACCCCACAACGCCGGAGAACTAACAGTGGAAGTTCTAGACATCAAACACAATATCGAAACATTGTCCGATCGACTGGGTGCAACCCAGGACTATCTTTGACATCCCCGCACTCACAGCCAAAATTCAAGACTTAGAGCAAATCTGCGCCCAACCAGCATTTTGGGAAGACCAAGATCGAGCTCAAGAAACCCTCCAAGAACTTAATGACTTCAAATCTCATTTAGACCAATATCGCGGCTGGCAAACTAGCTTGGAAGATGCTAAAGCTATTTTAGAACTGCTGGAGTTAGAAGCCGACGAGTCCCTGTTCCAAGAAGCCTCATCGAGTCTTTCTCAGTTAACCCGCGAACTCGACCAGTGGGAACTGCAACAATTACTATCGGGGCCCTACGACGAAGGCGGCGCCGTTTTGACAATTAACGCCGGGGCCGGCGGCACAGATGCTCAAGATTGGGCCGAAATGCTGCTGCGGATGTATACCCGCTGGGCGGAAAGTCAAGGTTACAAAGTACATTTAATGGAAATTTCCCAGGGAGAGGAAGCAGGTGTTAAATCGGCTTCTTTGGAAATTGTCGGCCGCTACGCTTACGGTTATATGCGATCGGAAAAAGGCACTCACCGCTTGGTCAGAATTTCGCCTTTTAATGCTAACGACAAGCGTCAAACCAGTTTTGCGGGCGTCGAAGTGATGCCAATTCTCGATCGATCCGTCAAGTTGGACATTCCAGAAAAAGATTTGGAAATCACGACCTCCCGCGCTGGCGGCAAGGGCGGGCAAAATGTTAACAAGGTGGAAACCGCAGTCCGCATCGTGCACCTTCCTACCGGTTTGGCTGTCCGCTGCACCGAAGAACGCAGTCAGTTGCAAAATAAGGAAAAAGCTCTGGCATTACTCAAGGCTAGACTGTTGGTGGTTGCTAAGGAACAGCGGGCTTCGGAAATTGCCGAGATTCGCGGCGACATGGTAGAGGCAGCTTGGGGCAACCAAATTCGCAATTATGTTTTTCACCCATACCAAATGGTCAAGGATTTGCGTACTGGAGTGGAAACAACCGCCATCGAAGATGTGATGAACGGCGAATTAGAGCCGTTTATTCAAGCTTACCTGCGCCAGGAAAATCAGTTGGTCAGTAGTCAGTAGTCAATTGACAGTAGTCAGTAGTCAGTAGTCAATGAGGACTTCAGTCCGCAAAAAAGCAGGACTTGCATTCCTCACTACGAACCAATTTTCTGGTATGATTTTTGGGTTTTGGTCGATCGCCCGACCTTCAACAGGTCGCGCGGCCAAAAAGCTTGATATGATAAAACTTGATCTACCGAACAAAAGGAGAAATAATGACCCAAGTTGTAATAGGCGAAAATGAAGGGATTGAGTCAGCCCTGCGACGGTTTAAGCGACAAGTTTCTAAAGCGGGCATTTTCCCCGACATGAGAAAGCACCGCCACTTTGAAACCCCGTTGGAAAAGCAGAAGCGCAAAGCTATTGCCAGAAGGACTAAGAGACGCTTCCACCGCAACAACAAACCCTAGAATTATTAGCACTAAATTGATTCGGCAGATATAATGCCTTGCGATTCTAGTACCGCAGCGACTCGGAGAATCACCGCTTCGCTGTAGGGAACACCAATAATTTGTACCCCCAAGGGCAAAGCGCCGGGCCGCTGTACTGGCACGCAAAGAACGGGCAAGCCAATAAATGATAGGGGTTGGGTGAACAGTCCGAGATTGGGACGCACTAAGATTTCTTGTCCGGCTATTACCATTTTCTCGACGCCAATTTCAGGGGCAGCTATCGGGGTGGCGGGTGCGAGGATGATGTCTGTGTGTTGGAATATTTCGCGAATTTGATCGCGGTACCACTGTCTGAATCTCTGCGCTTGCAAGTACCAAGTCGCAGGGATCAGGGTTCCCGCTAAAAAGCGATCGCGCGTGGCGGGATCGAAGTCTTGAGGGCGCGATCGTAAATTATCCAAATGCAAGTTTCCGCCCTCGCAGGCGGTAATGATAAATGCCGCAGCCCGGGCGCGATCGGATTCCGGTATGCTGACAGTCGCAAGCCCCCCTATTTTTGGGGGGTTTGTTGTTTTTTCTGTGCTTATACCACAATCCAAGACATTTGTCAAGGCTTTAGCAACTATTTCTACAGCATCCATTGCTTCCGGTTCGGCCCCTGTGGCGAAATACCCGTCAGCAACAGCAATTCGCAATCCTTCGATGCCTTGATTTAACTGCGGCGAACAAAGTTCAGGCGGGCGTTGAGTGCAAACTGGGTCACGAGAATCAGGGCCTTGCAGGATATCGTACAGCAGCGCCATATCTCTGATCGATCGCCCAAACGGCCCCACACAATCCAAACTACTCGAAAATAAATAAGCGCCAGCCCTGGACAAACGGCCGTAAGTAGGCTTAAACCCAAAGACACCGCACAAAGCAGCCGGTACGCGGATGGAACCGTTAGTATCAGAACCGAGAGTGATGGGTACAAAACCGGCGGCGACTGCTGCTGCGGAACCGCCGCTGGAACCGCCAGCGATGCGCGTAGTATCGTGGGGATTGCGAGTGGGCCCGTAGTGGCTGTTTTCCGTGACGAAACCGTAGGCGTACTCATCCATGTTGAGCGTACCTACGAGTACAGCCCCAGCTTGTTTGAGTCGGGCGACCACTGCCGCGTCCTGGGTAGCCGGAGGATTGTCAGCGTTGATTTTTGACCCAGCTAGAGTAGTAATTCCGCCGATTTCGAACAGGTTTTTGACTGCGAAGGGAACGCCTGCTAAAGGGCCTGGGTTTTGGTTATTTGCTATGGAATTATCTATATTTTCGGCTGCTGCGAGTGCGCTTGATGCTGTGATTGCAGTAAAGCAATTAAAAGCTTTATCCTTAACAGCAATCCGTTCCAAAGCAGCACTTACCGCCTCTGTAGCCGTAACCTTACCACATTTAACAGCCGCTGCCGTAGCAACCGCATCCGCCTTATCTAAAAAACATCTGCGTTCCTCTGCGTTCATCTGCCCTCATCTGCGGTTAAAAATCTAAGGTTCAAACACGGGCGCAGCTTCGATTGCTTGAGGTAAAGGGAATTCAGTAACGAGTTGGGCGATCGCAGCTATCCTCTCGAAGTTTACCACAACACCGGGGCGGTGTTCCTGGTCTAAGGGTAAGTTTATCAGTTCGGCCGTGCGATCAACATATTCTTCTATATGTATCATTAGTCCCTCCCAAACAACATCAGCGTACATCCGCGTATATCTGCCCTCATCTGCGGTTGAAAATCTAAGGTTCAGATATAGGTGCGATCGATTATTGTATTGTAATCGCGATCGGGCCGTCAGTTATTATTGCTCAGTTTTTTGTATTCCTCGGATTGTCTGATATCATCTAGAGGCGATTTTTGCTCTAGTGGTTCATCAGGACAAAACTTTATAGATGTCTGCGGTTCCCCAGACTGGAAACTTCTATTAACTTCTATTTTAAGCTTTCCTTTTTGCCAACCTTTGGCACCAATCTTGAGAATTTGACAATCGATTCCTTCTTGAGTGGAACTCCAGTTTATCTCCCCTGTCTGAATAGTTGTTTCTTCGTTAATCGACAGAGATTGCATCCAATAATATATGGATTTCTTGCGAGATTCCTTTTCTGCTGCCTCGATAGAAAATAGTATATAATCAAACTTCCTAGCGACTAGCTCTTTAAACCTCCCCACCGTAAAAGTAGCTTTTCCCAATAACAAAACATCATCATCGCCATCTAGTATCTCATAGCTTCTATTGATTTCATTTTTTTTGTTCATTTTATTTCACAAAATTCTGCTAATTCCTATTTGATACCATTTGAAGCGATCTGAGTCAAGCTAGTTAAGAAAATAAATTGACTCTCGCACTTTTCCACTCAAACACTAACAGTTTCCCGCAACTTCTCAACGGCAACATCCAGCGGAGGCAAAGCAAAATCCTCAGCATCCATTAATTCCTTAACCTTCTCAAAAATCTCAACCTCCGTCTCTTCCTGGTCGGTCAGTTTATCATAAAAATAAGGGTCAGTAAACCACTGCTCAAAAGCAATCTCTAACCGCCCATTAGGTGCTAGTTCAAACCGCCAATACTTAGAAACTCTACTATCAACCACCTCAAACAGCGGTGCAGGATTCTGCATGGGATAATAGGTGTAGTTATCGTCACAGATATAGTACCAAACATTACCCTGCGATTGGTAAAGAGCGTAGACAACATATTCTTTGCCAAGCGTTAGCGGAAATTCCACTTCTTTCGTAAAATAGAACTCAGGCTTGAGGTAACTTTCAGGGAGAGCATTACCTGTATTGGCAATACAGCGAATTTTCATGTTTTTTATAACTACAGATTTTTTAGTGTAGTTTTAGGATATGTACGTTTGAATTTAAACTCAACAGTTTGGGCAGTCTCGTTATTTCTGAACCAATGTACTTCAACAACTGCTCCCTCAATTACTGCGGTTTGGGAACTAACCATTTTAACCCAATCACCGACTTTGCCCCCGTAATTAGCGACCAATCGGGGAGCATCTCCCAACGGCTTATCTGCACTGCCTAGAATTCGTTTGCCGACGCTAGCTTTAGCATCTTGCAGTAGCAGTTGCTCCTGCAAATTTCTCGGACTCTCATCGGGAATAGCACCTTGATTCACAATTTAACAGCTTCAAATATTGTTTGTCAAATACCATAAAAACTAATTTTAGCAGGTACTGTTTCCGCCAACAACTTACCCCGCGAAATCACATACCGAACTGCAGCGCGCCTCCTAATAGCATCATAACAATCCTCAGCATCCAACACAATCAAATTTGCAGGTTTCCCCGCCTCTATACCATAATTATCATCTCCCAGATTGAGAGTTTTAGCACCATTGACAGTCACCATATTAAAACAAGCTGCAATTTCAGCCATTCCCGTCATCTGACAAACATGAACCGCCATATGAGCGACATCCAACATATTTCCCGTACCTAAACTATACCAAGGATCTTGCACGCAGTCGTGACCAAAACTCACATTCAATCCCTGCTGCCACAACTCCTTAACTCGCGTCACCCCACGGCGTTTGGGATAAGTATCAGCGCGGCCTTGCAGAGTGATATTAATTAAAGGATTGGCAATAAAATTAATTCCCGATTTTGCCAAACTTCCCATCAGCTTAAAAGCATAAGCATTGTTGTAAGAACCGAAAGCCGTCGTGTGGCTAGCTGTCACCCGCGAACCAGCCCCGCTTCTAATCGCACAAGCCGCTACAACCTCCAAAAATCTCGACTGTTCATCATCGATTTCATCGCAGTGAACATCTATTAATCTCTTGTATTTTTCAGCAAGTTCAAAAATTCGTTCAACCGACTTCACCCCATCTTCCCGCGTCAACTCATAATGCGGAATCCCGCCCACAGCATCCGCACCCATATCCAGAGATTTCTCTAAAAGTTTGTCATTTTCTGGACTTCCGTAAATCCCATCTTGGGGAAAAGCCACAACTTGCAGAGTCATCCAATCTTTGACTTGTTCACGAACTTCCAAAAGTCCTTGCAAAGCAGTCAGCGTCGGTTCGCTAACATCAGCGTGACTCCTGACAAACAAAATCCCTTGAGACGCTTGTAGCCTTAAAGTTTCAACAGCCCGTTTTTTGACATCATCCAGAGTTAAACATTGCTTTCGTTCCCGCCAAATTTGAATTCCCTCGAACAAAGTGCCGCTTTGATTCCATCGCGGTTCCCCCGCAGTCAATCGATTTTAGATTTTAGATTTTAGATTTTAGATTTTAGACTGAAGCATTGACTTGCGCGAGATAAATACGTTCGGCAAGTTTCATCGGATACAGGTTTTTTATTTCTCCACCGATGAATCCGGGGGCTTGTATCCTGGATGCTTTCAGTCAAAGCCGAATCGAGATGAATGTGCGACTCCACAAAAGGAGGACTAACTAAATTGCCTTGAATGTCGATTTCGCGTTCGCCAAGTTCTGATATCCGAGGCGAAACGGCGACTATTTGGTCATCCTCGATAGCAATATCAACCGTTGGGCGATCGCCCGCACCTAACAAACGACATTCGCGCAGAACCATGCTATACTTTTGCTCAGGCATGACAATTGCAGCTATTTTAATACTTGTAAACTTTATCCTTCCTAGTTGCGATTGGGCCTAGTGAGACAAAAAAAATTCCCCAATCACTTGCGAACCCCCTCCTTCTCCCCCTCTGCGTCCTCTGCGCCCTCTGCGGTTAAAAAATCTTACTCAAAAAACCAACCTATAACCATAATCACCAAATCAGACAATCTCAAACTCCAGATAGTGATTTTTCACAAAATCAAAAGTAAAATGGTCAACCACATTAGTATCGCTCAATTCCAGATTGTAAAAATCAACAAAATCCGCATCAAAATACGGCCCAGCGTGCCAAGTCCCCACATCTAACTTAATAAAACAATTGCCCGGAATCCGAAAAGCAGCCATATCCTCTAAACTCGGTTTATCGCTATCCCCAGGAGGCGCAACCGCCATCAACCAATCCTTCCCCTCCAAAGAACCCAAACACTGAGTACATTGAACGTGCCGCGTAATTTTGCGAAACTTGCGACCTTCCTTATGGAGTCGCATAATGTAAAATCTAGGAACACCATTTTGCAAATTTAACTGAGCATCCTCAGCATCGAAAGACTTGCCATCAACAGCCGTAAAGATAACTTGACCGTAACTCCGAAAATTCTCCCGTGTCACCCATTGGGCAAACAACTGCTTAGTCGAAATTGATTCGCTCATAAATCCCAACACCCCTAGCTTAATTCGTCATCAACATTCTAATACAGTAACTCCTCTTCTCTTCTCTGTGCCCTCTGCGTCCTCTGCGGTTAATTAAATAAAAAAATCTAGTTCCCTTTCTCGATCGCCCAAAACACCCTTACAATCAAAATCAGCACACTGCTGCAAAAAACGAGCCGGAATATCAGGCCGAGCACCCCAATGCAAATGCAAATAAGAAGCGTGCACCTGACAAACTCCCCAACCTTCAGCAACCGCCTCAACCTCCCCCCGCTTCCCATACCTCCAACTGTGATAAACTGGATTACTCGGTTCAACAGTTAAATGCGATCGATGAAACTCATGTCCCCAAACCTCATCAAAAGCAGTTAACACCGAACTATCCCTCACAGCCACAGCTTCTCGGTATCCCAGCGTCAAACGCTTTCCCATCGCAGCAGCAGTTTCCAACACTCCCACCCCTGGCCAAGAATTGCCATCGAAGTCTACAATAGAATCACACAAATACATCAAACCGCCGCACTCCGCATAAGTCGGCATTCCCGAAAAAATCGCCTTTCTTACCGCATCCCGAATTAAAACATTACCGCTCAATTTTTGAGCAAACACTTCGGGAAAACCACCACCAAAATATAACCCTTGCACATTGTCAGGAAAAACCGAGTCATCAAGGGGACTCCAGAATACCAACTGGGCACCCAACTCTTCCAACAAATCAAGATTGTCCTGATAGTAAAAATTAAAAGCCCGATCGCGCGCAACTGCAATCCTCACTCCAAATTGTTTTCCCAAAGAGTTGACAACATCATCTTTTTGAGTTATAATTCCCGAAGGCAGACTGTGCCTACCAGAAAGTTGCTCAGACCCCTCACCCCCCTCATTTCGAGTTGCAGCCAACAAAGGCAAAAGTTGCTCCCAGTCAAAACTAACAGCAGCCAAATCAGCCAGTTTATCGATCGCAGCATGAAGATTCGGCAACTCCTCAGCAGGAATCAGCCCCAAATGTCGATCGGGAATAGTAACAGCCTCATCCCTACGCAAAACCCCCAAAATAGGTAAATTGAGCGGTTTGAGAGCATCCTGAAGCAGTTCCAAATGTCGATCGCTTGCCACCCGATTCAGCACCAAACCAGCGAATTTAAGGTCAGGGTTAAAAGAACGAAAACCGTGGGCGATCGCAGCCACAGAACCAGAGAGCCTGCTGCAATCTATCACAAACAATACCGGCAAATTCAGCAAATAAGCCACATGAGCCGTAGAAGCAAAGGAAATAGAATAGTGTTGTTTTCCTACTGGCTTCCTTAAATCCGTTAAATCCTTTACATCTGGTACAATCGTTGCCGAACTTCTATCGGTTACATCCGTTACATCCGTTACGAAATCCGTTGCCGAACTTTCTTCTTCTTTCTTCCGAGAAACACCATCAAATAGCCCCATTACACCTTCAACTAAGGCATAATCAACATCTTGAATCTGACGAGAAAAACACTTTTTTACATAAGATTCAGACGTTAATACCGGGTCTAAATTCCGACAGGGGCGACCAGTAACAAAAGCATGAAACATGGGGTCAATGTAATCCGGGCCTACCTTAAAAGATTGAACATTCAAGCCGCGACGGATTAAATAAGCTAAAAGGGCGATCGTTACAGTAGTCTTTCCCGCACCGCTGCGTTCGCCAGCAATTACTAAAGCCATAGTTCTAGGTTATTCACAAAAAATACATATTTAACGAACCGCGAAGACGCGTTAGGCGAAGCCGCGCGTAAGCGCTAGGGCGCGAAGGAAGAATGAGAAGAAGAGAGGTAATTTAGTGGCTTTTGGGAAGTAATTTAGAGTTTTGAGTTAAATAACAGGATTAATTCAAAACTCCTAACTTAAAATTCACAACTCCTAAAAAAGTAGGGCAGACATTGCCTGCCCCACTGAATATTAACTCAATCCGTCTTGCTTATTCCTTTCTCCTTTCTCCTGATTCCATCCATCCGTTACATCCGTTACATCCGTTACACAATCCGTTGCCGAACTTCTCTTTACCGTTTAGCTAACTTCAGTATTTGAGCCGTCACTGCCAAACTTTCTTCGTAAAGCACATCTCGGCCCCAACTCTGGAGGTGCTGGCCCAGCAACTGTTCCGTCACCTGATCGAACAGAGGACTCACCTGGTTAAACCGATCGGTTTGGGCGCCGCCCTTCGTTTCCATCCGCATACAGCCGCCCGCTTCCGAACACAGAACTGTACCGCAGTCAGCCTTTTCGTTTGTAGAATTCAAACGCACAGCAATCAAATCGCCCGCGACATCGCCCGTATCAGCAGTAGGAATAGCAGCCAACTCGGCTTCGACAACCCGTTCGTCGGGCCCGGCGAATTTAATTCGCTTGATTTGGTAATCGCCCTCTTCCTGTTTGAAAGCAACCGGACGCCACTGAAGCCGACTCGCCAGCCAACCCAAATACATCAGCGCTTGCGTAGAATTGTCCTGTTCGTAATCGATCGTCACCCGATCGATTTCCCGAATCGCAGCGCGGCGTTCTGGGGCGTCAAAAGCCTCAGCAGCCAACTCCTGCCACGCGGCTAGCCGACGCCAATTAAGATCCGCTATCGGAATTCCCTCCTCGATCAGACTTTGCATCAACAGCAATTCCGCTTCACACTCGGCAAAGCTGCTAGAGTCAACAATCACAGAACTGCTAACTGCCGCCAGCCGCTGGAACAAACCTCGATCGGCATCAGGATTCGCCTTCCACCACAGCAGCGTCGGCAAATCAGCGATAGTCAACGCCGTCACGATGCCGCTCACCCGTTCCAAAGCAGCTTCCGTACCCCGCAGCGTAATGTACTCGCAGCAGATCAGATTGCCAGTGGTGCGCTTGTGAACCGGACAATAAGCAGCCACTTGAGCCTGCACGCCCGTATCTTCCCCCGCCGTCGGGCACAGAGCAATAATCCGGCAGGGATTGGCAGCCACAATCGCATCAGCCACCCCCGAACCCCCGGAACCCAAGCCACTAGATCCCATCTCCTCGCCTGTGGAATTTTTGCGAGCCACTTCTTCCCGCAAAGTCGCCAGCAATTCAGCGTTAGGTTTGCCAGTTCTCGGCAGCCCGTAAGCTTTTTGAGCCGCCCTGATGCTAGATGCCGTCATCGGCCCGGTAATACCGTCCACCGGCCCGTCGTAAAACCCCAGATCCGCTAATAACCGCTGAGTTTCTTCGGGTTCGTAGACTACAAAAGTAAAAGTTGTTGCCCTAGTAGCGATCGGAAAATCCCCTTTCGACCCCGATTCTCTGTAACTTTCCCAGATTTGACTCAATTCGGCCTCTATTTGGTCGATCGACACATCTTTAGGACTTTGTAGCGAAACCAGAGGCGGAGCTTTCATCGGTGTCATCGTCATAAATCTTTTCTCCTTTCTTATTAGTCAGTTGTCAGTTGTCAGTTGTCAGTTTTCAGTTGTCAGTTGTCAGTTTTCAGTTTTCAGTTTTCAGTTTTCAGTTGACTGCCCACTACCCACTGCCCACTGCCCACTCACAACTGACCACTGACCACTGACTAATGACTCTTAAAGTCTTCGCCACTTGCGACCATCTCTGTTAATTAGCAGTTCTGCTTCCGCAGGTTCCCAAGTACCCGCTTCGTATTTAGGAACCAAATCTGGGTCGGTGGAGGATTCCCAATCCATCAACGCCGGCGTTACCACCCGCCAAGCTTCTTCCACTTCATCAGAACGGGTAAACAAAGTTTGGTCGCCCAGCATACAATCAATTAACAGGCGATCGTAAGCATCCGAAGATGTCACCCCAAAAGAAGAACCGTAACTGAAATCCATATCCACCGTCCGCGTCCGCAAATCCGGCCCCGGCATTTTCGCCTCGAACCTTAGCGAAATCCCCTCGTTCGGATGCACGCGCATAGTCAAAACGTTAGGAGTAGTTTGTTGGGCCGCGGACTGAAAGATTAGCAGCGGAACTTCGCGGAACTGAATCGCAATTTCGCTAACTTTTTTCGGCAACCGCTTGCCGGTTCGCAGGTAGAAAGGCACTCCCTGCCAGCGCCAGTTGTCAATCATAAACTTCATCGCCACAAAAGTCGGCGTTGTCGAATTGGGAGCAACCCCCGGTTCATCGTGATATCCCGGCACGGGTTTGCCCTTCATCCAACCTGCGGAATATTGACCCCGAATCGCTGAGAACTCCAAGTTATGCAAATCTGCCAAGCGAGTTGCTTGCAGAACTTTCATCTTTTCGGTGCGGATGCTGTCAGCGTCGAGCGAGTTCGGCGGTTCCATCGCCGTCAGACAGAAAATCTGCATCAAGTGGTTTTGCAGCATATCCCGCAACGCCCCAGAGGATTCGTAGTAACCCGCCCGGTCTTCTACGCCTACTGTTTCTGCAACTGTAATTTGTACGTGATCGACAAATTGCCGGTTCCACAGCGGTTCAAAAATCGCGTTAGCAAACCGGAACACCATTAAATTCTGAACAGTTTCTTTACCCAAATAGTGGTCGATCCGGTAAACTTGCTGTTCTTGGCAAACCTTCTGCACGACTCGGTTGAGAGCTTTTGCCGAACTCAAGTCGCGGCCGAAGGGTTTTTCAATTACTAAGCGGTGTTTTACTGGATCGACTAGCATTTGAGCCGCGCCCAGTTGCCTAATTGCTTCTGGGAAAAAGTTCGGGGAAACCGACAGATAAAATATGTGATTGCCCCGAGTTCTCCTGTCTTCGTCGAGTTCGGCTAAGAAAGCTTTGAGTTTTTGATAGCTTTCGGGGTTGTCAATGTCGCCCGGACAGTAGTACAAACCTTGAGCGAAATCTTGCCAAAATTCTTCATTGCCAATGCCGCCGCCAAATTCTTCAATGCCCTCGCGCATTTGCTCTCGGAAGTAATCGTGACTCCAAGGGCGGCGGGCTACTCCCACGACGGTAGTTTCCGGTGGCAAGCGTCGATCGCGCTTCATCTGATAAATTGCAGGTACCAGTTTGCGCTGGGTCAGATCCCCAGAAGCTCCGAAGATGACCAGAATTTGTGGTTCCGGCACCCGTTCTTTTCGCAAACCTACGCGCAACGGATTTTCAAGTAGCGTTACCATTTATTTTCCTTTTTCTAGAGCTGTTAGTCTTGCCAATACACCATGATAGTTTGCGGTCATTTCTGCTAGTTGCTGGGTCAGAGAGTTAATTTGCCCTTCATACTCAGCTTTGACTTCCGCTCTGATTTCCTCCCTGAGTTCTGCCTTAATTTCCTCTCTGAGTTCCGCCCTCACTTCTTCACGAATTTTTATCCTCTCAGCAGCCAGTCGCACTTCCCAATCTCGATCGCGCTGTCGCAGTTCAGCTTTCAACTGCCTGTTTTCGGCTCGCAGTTGCTCCAACTCCAACGCCACAGCAGCAGCACGCCTATCCCTTTCTCTGTTTTGCTGTCGGATTTGCTCTCTAAGGCGCTGATTGTCCGATCGCAATTTCTCCAATTCTGAAGCATCATCCTTGCCAGTTCGCCCGCTGCCTAGTGATGGAAATCGCTGTTCAACCAAGCGCTGAACTGCTGCACCAGTGGGCATACCATTGGGCGATGACTCCACAGCCTCTTGCCAGATTTCGAGTTGCAGTTCTGGCGATAATCCTGTTAGAGGACGGACTTGGCGCTCGTTGGCTGGAAATTTGAGACCCATGGGTCTCAAATTTTCCATTACCCGTGCTGCCCCTATAAATCGATCTGCTGTCCGTCTTGCTATGCCCCACTTATCCTGACAATAAGCCTCAAAAGTTTTTTGGGTTTCCCTATATAATTTCTGTTCCCGAATTTCATCTAGGGCTTTGCCAACTTCGTAAAAAGTCTGAAGTCCATTTTCTACAATGGATTCCAGTTCTTCAAGCCTAGCCCGTTCGGTGACATCAAGTTGGGCTGTTGCATACTCGCTTTCTAGTAGGGTATTGGTAGTTGGCATAGCAATTCCTCAGCGGTTGTAGATGGAGAATTCGAGTTGGATCTTCTGGCGAGATTCCTGCTAGAGGACGGACTGGATTTTCCTTTGTCGGATTTTTGAGACCCATGGGTCTCAAATTTTCCCGGTTCGGGATGGAAAACTCAGCACTTGAGAGCCAAAATCATAGTTGATTTTCCTTTGTCGGATTTTTGAGACCCATGGGTCTCAAATTTTCCCGGTTCGGGATGGAAAACTCAGCACTCAAGAACCAAAATCATAGTTGATTTTCCTTTGTCGGATTTTTGAGACCCATGGGTCTCAAATTTTCCCGGTTCGGGATGGAAAACTCAGCACTCAAGAACCAAAACAATTATCTATTCCGACTCCTAAATGCTTCTGCCTTCAAGGATACAGATATCTGCCTAAGCGACGGGTGACAACTTCTGCACTTTCTCTTGCAAGGAATCCATCAGGGATTGGAACGGGGTGACGAATTTATCAATCCCGTCGAGTAGCAAGTCTGCCATCACTTTGTCCAAGTTGATGTCGATGTCGGGATCTTTGAGACTTTCGATCAGGGTGTAAGCTTCTGCAACATTGTTCTCAATCCGGGGTGCGACATCGCAGTGATCGAAACAAGCTTCCACGGTGTTCGGCGGCAAAGTGTTAACGGTGTCGGGGCCGATTAG
This sequence comes from Microcoleus sp. S13_C3, assembly GCF_036700905.1. Lineage (NCBI taxonomy): Bacteria > Bacillati > Cyanobacteriota > Cyanophyceae > Oscillatoriales > Microcoleaceae > Microcoleus > Microcoleus sp. S13_C3. The sequence goes on from NZ_JAUBPT010000001.1 coordinate 74,921, forward strand.
TTCATCGACGTACATGACATCGCTGTAGTTGGGGTTTTTGGTGCTGGTGGAAGCCCACAGCAAGCGCTGTACTTTCGCTCCCTTGGCTGCTAAAGCTTGCCAGCGATCGCTCGCTACGATCTCTTTATACTTCTGGTAAGCTATCTTCGCATTGGCGATCGCCACTTTCCCCTTCACCGCTTCCAGTCTAGCTTTTGTGGAAATATCTGTGACATTTTTGAGTTTCTCATCAATCTTGCCATCGATATTGATGTCGATCCGGCTCAAGAAGAAACTGGCAACAGAAGCAATATTGCTCACATCCAAACCTTTAGCCACCCGCGCTTCCAAACCGCGAATGTAAGCCCAGAACGTTTCGACGTAGCTGTCAACGGAGAATAGCAAAGTCACGTTAACGTTAATGCCTTCGCTGATGACTCGCTCGACTGCGGGCAAACCTTCAGCGGTTCCCGGAATCTTAATCATCACGTTTTCTTTGCCGAGGGCTTTGTAATAGCGCAGGGCTTCGCTAATCGTGCTTTCTGTGTCGTTGGCGATCGTCGGTGGCACTTCAATGCTAATGTAGCCGTCCAAACCCTTCGACTCTGCGTAAACTGGGGCGAAGATGTCGCAAGCGTTGCGGATATCTTCAAATACCAGAGATTCGTAAATCTCCATTACAGATTTACCCGCCCGGATGCCCGCTTCGATATCCGCGTCGTAAATCACATTACCTGCGATCGCTTTCTCAAAAATAGCCGGATTAGATGTAATCCCGCGCAGTCCCCGACTTTCAATCATCTGTTTGAGTTCGCCGGACTCGATCAGATCGCGAGTCAAATTGTCCATCCAGATACTTTGGCCAATTTCTTTGATTTCTAACAGGTGATTCGTTGGTGTTGGTGTCATTACTGTAACTCCTACAATTTGATAGCTGTTAATTGGAACTTGGAAATTGGGAATTGAAAATTGAAAATTGGCAATGGGGAATTGGTAATTGGGAGTCGAAAGTTATAAGTTAAAACCCTCTTCCTTCTTCCTGACATCCGTTACATCCGTTACATCCGTTACACAATCCGTTGCCGAACTTCCTTCACTCTTGGACTGTTCTAGGATTGCGCGATCGATCTTGAATAAAAGACTCGACCATCGCTACATTTTCTTTACTGCCGATAATCAAGGGCGATCGCTCGTGCAGTTTGGTCGGCACAACGTCTAAGATGTCTTGAATGCCCGTACTGGCGCGCCCGCCGGCTTGCTCCATCAAAAAGGCCAAAGGAGCCGATTCGTAGAGCAAACGCAATTTGCCTTCCGGTTTTTTCACCGTTCCGGGGTACAAAAACACCCCTCCCTGGAACAAAATCCGGTGGAAATCTCCCACCAAAGCCCCACCGTACCGGGCGGTGTAGCCTTCGCTGCGGTGTACGTAGCGAATGTAGTCTCTCAAAGATTCCTCCCACTGCCAGAAGTTGCCTTCATTAACGCTGTAAATCGGGCCGCGATCGGGAACCTTAATGTTTTCGTTAGCTAGAATAAACTCGCCCAAACTGGGATCGAGAGTAAAGGAATGAACACCCTGACCGATCGAATAAACCAGCATGGTACTGGGGCCGTAGAGTACGTAGCCAGCGGCAATTTGTTTGTGTCCATGTTGCAGCAAGTCGGAAGCAGAACCGTCTTCATCGTCCCCCTCTTGCTTGCGGATGCTGAATATGGAGCCTACATTGAGATTGATGTCAAGATTGGAAGAACCGTCTAGGGGGTCGTAGAGCAGACTGTAACGCCCGATCGGACAATTTTCGGGAATGTAGTAGGGTTTTTCCATTTCCTCCGAAGCCAAGCGGCAGACCAGTCCGCTTTGCTGGAATACCGAGATAAACACTTCATTGGCATAGATATCCATCTTTTTGACGGATTCTCCCTGCACGTTCACAGCCCCTGTAAACCCTAAAGCATCTTCCATTAATCCGGCTCTGCTGAGCCGCCTCGCGATCAGCTTGCCCGCCAGCCCGATGCGATTCATCAGCGCACTGAGATCCTGAGCATCTGCTGAAAAGCTGTGAAGTTGCTGGAGTACGTGACGAGATAGGGTTGTGCAATCGCGGTCTAAGGCTTGCACCTGATCGATCGGGCCCAGGCGGGTTTCCCCTGTCGGCGCGTTTACCATGATTTTGATGTCCTCCCTGTCTTGCTGCTCTGGATTTGGGTTCGATGGAGTCCTTGACACTTGCCCCTGAATCGGCTATGAGACCGATGGTCCCCTAACTTCTATCTTAGGGAGGGTTTTGCCAAAGGGCGTCGAACTTTAGGTGAATTTTAGATCCCGATCGAAAATTGAGGAGTTCGATCGACTGTTGAGCCGGAAATTGTATCCAAAATCACTACTTTTTTTGATTAACCGCAGAGGACGCAGAGGGCGCTGAGAGAAAAAGTGGCGATAGAGAAGCCTACGAACGTTGGCTAGCATCTCAAAAAGACCGACAACTTCCTTTGCGCGAAGAAGATGTAGAACCTATTGTTAATTTGCCGGAATTGCTTGCAGGCATTTACGATCGCGTCGGCTATGATTATCGGCTCGATTACGATCAATATCCCGTACGTAAATTTTCGGCAAAGGCGATATGACACTCCAAAATTCTGGGTAAGCTATCCATAGAAATACGGTAATTGAAATTTAAGCAAATATACAGAGTCCGTCATTGACTTTTCTATTGACTTGTTTGAAATATACTCAAACACTCAATTTACATTGCATAAGTTTTTCAAAGTTTGGGGTTTAAAAACCCAAATATAAAATGTTTGTTGGTACTCATCAACCCAGGATAATGCTATGGATATTGTCGAACAAATTCCCCATAACTTAGTCAAACACTATCAAATTAAAAAGCTACTCGGAGAAGGCGGTAGTAGCACAACTTATGAAGCCGTTGACCTCCAAACACACCAGCGAGTCGCACTCAAAGCTTTGTCTTTACAGAAGATGAATGACTGGAAAGTCCTGGAACTATTTGAACGAGAAGCCAATGTTTTATCAAAATTGAATCATCCGGGAATTCCGCGTTATTTGGATTATTTTTATGTCGATACTCCCGATAACCGTTGTTTTTATATAGTACAAGAACTGGCCCAAGGGCAATCTCTAGCCAGTTTAGTCGAAAATGGCTGGCACGCTAGTGAACCAGAAATTAAACACATTGCCGCACAAATTTTGGAGATTTTAGTTTATCTCCATTCACAGACACCACCTGTTATCCACCGGGATATTAAACCAGAAAATATTGTTTTTAAATCCCCCATTAATTCCCACCAACCAAAAGATTGGGAAGTCTGCTTAGTAGATTTTGGAGCAGTGCAAAACACTTATTACAATACCTTAATGCGAGGAAGTACCGTCGTTGGAACCTATGGTTATATGGCTCCCGAACAATTTCTCGGACAAGCCGTACCTGCAACAGATTTATATGGTTTAGGAGCGACCTTGTTGTATTTACTAACCCACCGTTCCCCGGCGGAATTACCAACAAATATACTAGAGAAAGATTTTCGCTCTCAAATTCAGATTTCTTCAGCATTTGCCGAGTGGTTAGGAAAAACGATCGCGTCTGATTTAGAAAACCGCTTTCGATCGGCAAAAGAAGCGCTTGAATCTCTTCGCCATCCTCGAATAGTTAACGTTAAATCCAATCCGACTCAATGGAAAAAACGCCTCAAAATAGGAATGGCTGCTATTGCTACTGTTGCTGTTTTTAATCACTTTAAATATCCTATCCTCAACCGGATTGGATTTACACCCCATGCAGTTGTCGAGGCTGTTGGACAGGGAGATACTAACACTGTTAGGCATTATCTGGATCTTGGCATTAATGCTAATAGCAGGATATATAATAATTATAATTTACTACACTACGCTGGCTCAAAAGAGGTGGTAGAATTGTTAATTGCCAAGGCTGTAGATGTCAACGATAAGGGTACAGATGGCAATACACCATTACACTTTGCTGCTGGATTCTATCGCAGAAAAGTGGAAGTGGCACAGACGCTAATTGCTAAAGGTGCAAACGTCAATGTCAAAAACAATAAAGGTTTGACTCCTCTACATATGGCGCGATCGAAGGCGCTCGCAAAAATACTACTCGCTGCGGGCGCAAAAATTAACATCAAAGAAGAAAATGCCCGAAATGGCAAGGGTACAACTTTATTACATAACGCAGCCAAAATAGGTTTTAAGGAGTTGGTACAACAGCTAATTAAAGACGGTGCAAATATTGTTATCAGAGATAGTATAAACAGAACTCCTCTGCACTATGCAGCCACAAAAGAAGTTGCCACTTTGCTAATGCTGGATATCAATGCTAGGGATCAATATGGAGATACTCCGTTACACCTAGCTGTTCAAAATAATCGCCCAGAAATTGTCTCGCTTTTAATTGCTAATGGCGCGAAAGTCAATGTCGAAAATGCAAGTGGAAATACTCCGTTACACCTAGCTGTTCAAAATAATCGCCCAGAAATCGTCTCTTTTTTAATTGCTAATGGCGCGAAAGTCAATGTTGAAAATGCAAGTGGAAATACTCCGTTACACCTAGCTGTTCAAAATAATCGCCCAGAAATCGTCTCTTTTTTAATTGCTAATGGCGCGAAAGTCAATGTAAAAAATAATGATGGATGGATTCCTCTAGATATTGCTTTTTTCAAGAATAGACAGGATATCAATCAACTGCCGCCGTTGCCGTTAGAGGATGGTGCAAAAATTAATATCCAGCATAATCACAGAAAAATTCCACTGGATATCGCCGTAGACCTGAAACTTCAGGATACAGTAGCGCTGCTAATTAGTAAAAACCCAGATGTTAATAGTGAAGATGAATATGGCAGAACTTTACTGCATATCGCTGTCAGTTTTAAACTTAAGGATGTAGCCAAACAACTCATTGCTAAAGGTGCATTTGTTAATGCCAAAAATAACTTACTTCAAACTCCCCTGCATCTTGCTGTTGCTCAAGGATCTCAAGATATCACTGAACTGCTAATTGCTAATGGTGCAAGGGTTAACACTAGAAATGCGAACGGTCAAACTCCGTTGTATCAAGCGATCGCGATCGGACACAATGATATTGCTGCCCTGCTAATTAACAACGGTGCAGATGTTAATAACAGAGATATATGTGGCACAACTCCACTGCACAAAGCCGCACATTATGGCACTGTAGAAATCTTAAATTTGCTGATTGCTAAAGGTGCAACAATCGACGCTAAAAACTGCGATGGTTACACGCCGCTAATGATAGCAGAAACCAACTGGAACCCCGACCGAGAAGCAGCCGCCAAAATACTCATATCTCACGGCGCAACAGACTAATTATCCAAAACAAACCCAGGCAGAAAAATATGAAAACACTACAACCATCGGAAAAAATTATTGCTGAAAGATATCGCATTCTCGGCAAATTAGGACAGGGTGGAGTTGGAATTACCTATGCTGCTGTAGATTTAAACAGCAATCAAAAAGTTGCACTCAAAGCTTTATCCCTGCGCCTGACAACTGAATGGAAGAAAATCGAGTTATTTGAACGAGAAGCCAAAACTTTATCGGGATTGAATCATCCGGGAATTCCTCGCTATATTGACTACTTTCAAGTGGATACTTCCCAAGATCGTTGTTTTTATATCGCCCAACAACTCGCACCGGGAAAATCTCTCGCACAGTTGATAGAAAATGGCTGGAAACCAAAGGAATCGCAGGTTCGTCATATCGCCTATCAATTGCTAGAAATTCTAGTTTACCTGCAATCGCTGTTACCTGCTGCGATCCACCGAGATATTAAACCTCAAAATATTATTCTGCAAAAAAATGGGCGAGTCTTCTTAGTGGATTTTGGGGCAGTTCAAAATACTTACCATCATACCGTTACTGGAGGCAGTACCGTTGTCGGAACCTACGGTTACATGGCACCAGAACAATTCCGAGGAAAAGCTGTATTATCAACAGATTTGTATGGATTGGGAACCACGCTGCTTTTCTTGTTAACCCAGCAATTTCCATCGGATTTACCCAGACAAAAGCTGAAGGTAAAATTCCGCGATCGCGTCTCTATTTCTCCCGAGTTTGCCGACTGGTTAGAGAAGATAATTGAACCTGCAATCGAAGATCGATTTCACTCAGCAAAAGATGCTTTATCAGCGCTGCGAGGGGAACAACCAAGCGGGATTAATCCAGACAAAATGTTTCAGCGATCGCCCCACTCCCGAATTACTTTAATTGACACTAAACGGTGGTTATTAATCAAGATACACCCCGATCGTTCACCTAGCAAACTCAAGTGTTTTTTCCAGTTCATTCATCTGAGTTATAAATTTTTACTTCCATTCTCTTTGATTATGGGATTTTTTCTATTTAGCTTGGGTGAATACGCTACAACCGACTGGCTAAGTATATTATCCTTACTATTTTTCTTGATATCGATCCTGGCTATAACAACATTTACCCTATTTTATGCTTTGATGTGGTTGTGTAGGTGCTTGTGTAGTAGGATTGCTTCTCGTCTATTCATCAGACCAATTCAAATCAGTTCTCAAGATATCCAGCGGGTAAAGTTGAGCGGAATTCATCTGCCATTGCTCAAAAAATCGATTAGTTTTTGCCGGATTCGCGCCAAGTCGCGTAACTATTGTTTTGGCTTATTTTTGCCGCAAGCTGAGAAAGAATGGTTGGTAGGGGAATTGAGTGATTGTTTAAGTAAACTAAAATAAATCATTATTGTTATCCACCGAGTCGATCAAAAACCCGTTTTTTTCCGAGTGCGTGGATTAAATAAATGCGGAAGTATAGAAGATTTTATGTACTAATTTAGGCAATAATAATCATCAAAAAATCCTGGATCTGGCATGAGAATAAAACTATAAAGAATCTCGATATTTATGAAATAGGACTGCAAAAGGGGAAGGCGATCGCACTTCTTGAATACATAACTAAAATGATTGCTTGAGAGTAGCGATCGCCTTGTCGATTGGTTATGCTTGACTCAGGGTGCTCCTTTCTGCCAATTGACTGACCAACAAAAATAAAGATGTTTGTGCTTAAATACCGTCAAGGCAAGAAATATCTCGCCCTGAGTGGGGTAGTGTCCTTAAGCTCCAGTATCTCCTAAGCGTGAAGGTTCGATTGATGAGTATTTCTACTCGAAATAAAAAAACTATCCTGTTTTTGGCAGCCAACCCCAAAAATACCACCCCTGTGGACTTACAGAAAGAGGCGAAGGAAATTGCAGAGGGGTTGCAACGCTCTAAAAAGGCCGACAAGTTCCAACTGGAGCAACAGTGGGCGGTGACACCCAGAGAAATGCAGCGAGCCATATTAGATTATAAACCAGAGATTGTGCATTTCTCTGGGCATGGTGCAGGAGAAGGCGGTTTAGCCTTGGAAGATGAGGCGGGACAAATTAAGCTGGTAAATACCAAAGCTTTGGCAGCTTTATTTGAGGCGTTTAAGGAGTACGTGGAGTGCGTAATACTCAACGCTTGCTATTCAGAAGTGCAAGCTGAGGCGATCGCACGTCACATTCCATACGTTATCGGCATGAAGCAAGCGGTGGGAGATAACGCTGCACGAGAATTTGCTGTAGGTTTTTACGATACCTTGGCGGCGGGGGAGTCGATCGAACGTGCCTATAAGTTGGGTTGCGTTAGCATCAGCATGGCAGGAATTTCTGAAGAACTTACGCCGGTATTAAAGAAGAAGTCTGATTTTTCTGAGTTGGATGCAGCAGATCGATCGCGCGATGCTTCTGTTAGCGATATCGTTGAGGAGTCGTCGCCTGTGGTGGAAAATCCGCGATCGATCGCCGCACCTCCCCTTTCTCTTCTCAACTTAGACAACCCCGAAGGTTCTGTTAGTTTAGATTCCCCCCTATATATTGACCGTCCTCCCATTGAATCGGACTCCTACCAAACTATTGTTAAGCCCGGAGCTTTAATCCGAATCAAAGCCCCCAGGCAAATGGGAAAAACTTCCTTAGTGCAGCGAATTTTATACCACGCCAAGGAACAGGGATATCAAACAGCGTATTTAAACTTTCAATGGGCTGATGGCAGTTTTCTCACCCATCTTGATGAGTTGTTGCAGTGGTTTTGTGGTGAGATTACCAATGAATTAAATTTAGAAGATAGGTTAGGAGAATATTGGAAAGGCGTTCTCGGCAGTAAAAATAAAACTACGAAGTATTTCCAACGCTATCTACTATCGGACAGCGATCGGCCTATTGTTTTAGGGTTAGATGAAGTCGATCGGATTTTTCAGCATTCCGAAATAGCCACCGACTTCTTTGGATTATTACGAGCTTGGCACGAGCGGGGAAAAAATGAGGAAATTTGGAAAAAGCTGAGGTTAGTCATTTCTCACTCTCAAGAAGTTTATATTCCTCTCAATATTAATCAGTCACCATTTAACGTGGGATTGCCCATAGAGTTACCTGAACTCAATCAGAGACAGGTAACAGATTTAGTGAATCGACACCGATTAAATTGGTCAAATCAAGACATTTGTGACCTGATGGAAATGGTGGGCGGTCATCCTTATTTAGTGCGAGTTGCTCTCTACCAAGTTGCCAGGGGGAGAATTACCTTAGATAGCTTGCTAAAAGTCGCTCCTACTGAAGAAGGCCCTTACTACGATCATTTACGACGGCATTTAGTTAACTTGGAAACAGATGCAGAACTAGCAGCAACAATTAGACAAGTGATTAACAGCGAAGAACCTGTAGAGATTCACACCGGAGAGGCTTTTAAATTGCGAAGCATGGGGTTGATAAAATTTCAGGGAAATGCTGTCATGCCATTGTGTGGTTTGTATCGTCAATATTTTAGCCATCGCCTAGCCTCTCCCCAAGCGAATATGGCTTCTGTGCAACAAATTAATAACCAATCAAGCTTGCACGTAGAGAGTAATTTAGCAGCTATTATTTTTTCGGATGTCGTTAATTCCACCGCCTTATCAGTTGCCAACCAAAAGCTGACACTAGAATTAGTGAATCGAGATTTCAACATCATCCGAGGCATCTGCGCTAAACATCAAGGCAAAGTCCTGAAAGAAATGGGCGATGGTTTATTAATTTGCTTTCCAGAAAGTGCCGTAAAAGCAGTAGCCTGTGCGCTAGAAATACAACGAAATTTCGCCCAAGCTGCTACAAGCTTACCTGCGAGTCATGTCCTGCAACACCGGATTGGTATTCACTTGGGGGAAATATTCTCTCTTAATAATGATATCAGAGGGGCTGGTGTAAATTTAGCGGCTCGTTTAGAAGGGAAAGCAGAGCCAGGTGGAATCTGTATTTCTGAGACAGTTTATCAAGTCGTTAAAACCCATTTATCTTTAAATGTGATTGACTTAGGTATGCAACAGTTAAAAGGAATTCCTGAATCTGTACGACTGTACAAATTGATTGTTTGATTATCGGATTTTCACATATAAATTAACAATGACCTATGAAAGATTATCAATATCAAGTGGGAGGGAGCCTGCCAGCCAACGCCCCAACTTATGTCACTAGAAAGGCGGATGAAGAACTTTATCAAGCTTTAAAAGCCGGAGAATTCTGCTATGTTCTTAATTCCCGACAAATGGGAAAATCCTCCCTGCGAGTGCGGACAATGCAGCGGTTACAAGCAGAGGGAATCGCCTGTAGTAGCATTGACATCACAGAAATTGGCACCTCAGATATTACACCAGAAGAGTGGTATGCAGGCGTGATTGATAGCATCGTCAGCCGATTAAATTTGTATGACATTTTTGATTTAGATGAATGGTGGGAGCAGAATAAATTAGTATCGAACGTTAAACGATTTAGTAAATTTATTGAAGAAGTATTACTCAAAAATATCTCAGAAAATATAGTAATTTTTGTCGACGAATCGGACAGTTTAATCAGCTTAAAGTTTAAAATAGAAGATTTTTTTGCTGTAATTCGTGATTGCTATAATAATCGAGCCGACAAACCCGAATATGGTCGATTAACATTTACGATGTTAGGGGTAGCAACTCCCTCAGATTTAATTCAAGACAAGCGACGTACTCCGTTTAATATTGGTCGAGGAATAGAGTTAACCGGGTTTCAATTAGCAGAAGCCCAACCTTTGGCAGTCGGCTTAGAAACTCAAGGAAAAAAATCGCAAGCATTATTAGAAGCAATCTTATATTGGACGGGTGGACAGCCATTTTTAACACAAAAACTTTGTAAGTTACTGCTCGAAAGTGCCAACTCTACACCCATTCAAAATCCCGCTGATTGGGTAGAAAACTTAGTCCGAGAAAAAGTGATTGATAATTGGGAAGGACAGGATGAACCAGAACATTTAAAAACGATTCGCGATCGCATTTTACGCAGCGAACAACGGGCAAGTCGGTTATTGGGGCTATATCAGCAAATTTTACAGCGCAATGAGATAGCGACTGATGATAGTCCCGAACAAATGGAACTACGATTAACTGGGTTGGTAGTTAAGCACTCTGGGAAACTTAAAGTTTATAACCGGATTTATCAAGCGGTTTTTAACCTGGATTGGGTGGAAAAGCAATTAGCGAATCTCCGCCCTTACAGCGAAAGTTTTAAAGCTTGGATAGAGTCGGATTGTCAAGATGAATCGCGACTGTTGCGGGGTCAAGCCTTGCAAGATGCTCAAAATTGGGCCGCAGATAAAAGTTTGAGTAATTTAGATTATCAGTTTTTAAATGCCAGTCGGGAATTACAACAACGGGAAGTTGAACGAGAGTTAGAAGCACAGAGACAAGCGAATAAAATTTTAAAAGAGGCAAATGAGACGCTAAGGAAAGCAAAAGAATTTGCTATGTATGAGGTAACTCAAGCCAAGAATTTAGCAAATGTAATTCAGGAAACGGCTTTTTCTAATGAATCATTTCGTTCAGGACAGACATTTCAAGCATTGTTAGAAACATTGAAGGCAGCGGACGCATTCAAACAACTAGATGCTTCAGCCGAGACTACAAAAGACATGAAAGCGCAAGTAATAGCTGCACTGCAACAAGCCGTTTCCGAAGTCAAAGAGCGCAATAGTTTGGAAGGGCATAGCATTTCTGTCAGAAGCGTCGCCTTTAGTCCAGATGGCTTGACTTTGGCTTCTGCAAGCAGTGACAAGACTATCAAACTGTGGCACCTACAAAGCCAAAAACCCATCGCTACCCTCATCGGTCATCGCAGTTGGGTCAATAGCGTTGCCTTTAGTCCCGATGGCAAAACCTTGGCTTCCGCCAGCGAGGACACGACCATCAAACTTTGGCACCTACAAAGCCAAACAGCCATCGCTACCTTCACCGGCCATCGCAGTACGGTCAGAAGCCTCGCCTTTAGTCCTGATGGCAAAATTTTGGCTTCCGCCGATGACATGACCATCAAACTGTGGAATCTGGAAAGCCAAACACCCATCGCTACCCTCACTGGCCATCACTGTACGGTCTGGGGCATCGCCTTTAGTCCCGATGGCAAAACTTTGGTTTCCGCCAGCGAGGACAAGACCATCAAACTGTGGAACCTGCAAAGCCAAACAGCCATCGCTACCTTCACCGGCCATCGCAGTACGGTCAGAAGCGTCGCCTTTAGTCCTGATGGCAAAATTTTGGCTTCCGCCAGCGATGACACGACCATCAAACTTTGGAATCTGGAAAGCCAAAAACCCATCGCTACCCTCACCGGTCATCGCAGTACGGTCAGAAGCGTCGCCTTTAGTCCTGATGGCAAAACTTTGGCTTCTGCCAGCGAGGACATGACCATCAAACTTTGGAATCTGGAAAGCCAAAAACCCATCGCTACCCTCACCGGTCATCGCAGTTGGGTCAATAGCGTCGCCTTTAGTCCCGATGGCAAAACCTTGGCTTCCGCCAGCGATGACACGACCATCAAACTGTGGCACCTACAAAGCCAAAAACCCATCGCTACCCTCACCGGTCATCGCAGTACGGTCAGAAGCGTCGCCTTTAGTCCTGATGGCAAAACTTTGGCTTCCGCCAGCGAGGACAAGACCATCAAACTATGGCATCTGCAAAACCAAAAAATCGCTACTCTCACTCACCATAGCAGTTGGGTCAATAGCGTCGCCTTTAGTCCCGATGGCTTGACTTTGGCTTCCGCCAGCGATGACAAGACTATCAAACTGTGGCACCTACAAAGCCAAAAACCCATCGCTACCCTCATCGGTCATCGCAGTTGGGTCAATAGCGTTGCCTTTAGTCCCGATGGCAAAACCTTGGCTTCCGCCAGCGAGGACACGACCATCAAACTTTGGCACCTACAAAGCCAAACAGCCATCGCTACCTTCACCGGCCATCGCAGTACGGTCAGAAGCCTCGCCTTTAGTCCTGATGGCAAAATTTTGGCTTCCGCCGATGACATGACCATCAAACTGTGGAATCTGGAAAGCCAAACACCCATCGCTACCCTCACTGGCCATCACTGTACGGTCTGGGGCATCACCTTTAGTCCCGATGGCAAAACTTTGGTTTCCGCCAGCGAGGACAAGACCATCAAACTGTGGAACCTGCAAAGCCAAACAGCCATCGCTACCCTCATCGGTCATAGTAGTTGGGTCAATAGCGTCATCTTTAGTCCCGATGGCAAAACTTTGGCTTCCGCCAGCCATGACAAGACCATCAAACTGTGGCACCTGCAAAGCCAAAAACCCATCGCTACCCTCACCGGGCATAGCAATTCGGTCATTAGCGTCGCCTTTAGTCCAGATGGCAAGACATTAGCTTCTGCAAGCAGTGACAAAACCATCAAACTGTGGATTTGGGATTTCGATAAACTAATGGCATTAGGTTGCAATTGGATTAGCGATTATCTTAGAACCAACCCGAAAGTAACAGAAGAGGATAAACAGATGTGTGCTGATTACCTTAGCCAAGAGTCAATCAAATCAGAGACAGGTAACAGATTTAGTGAATCGACACTGATTAAATTGGTCAAATCAAGAGATTTGTGACTTAATGGAAACGGTGGGTGGTCATCCTTATTTAGTGCGAGTTGCTCTCTACCAAGTTGCCAAGGGTAGAATCACCTTATATCGGTCTATGAATTAACAATGACCTATGAAAGATTATCAATATCAAGTTGGAGGGAGCCTGCCTGCAAATGCCCCAACTTATGTCACTCGAAAGGCGGATGAAGAACTTTATCAAGCTTTAAAAGCCGGAGAATTTTGCTATGTTCTTAATTCCCGACAAATGGGAAAATCATCCCTGCGAGTGCGGACAATGCAGCGGTTACAAGCAGAGGGAATAGCCTGTAGTAGCATTGATATCACAGAAATTGGCACCTCAGATATTACGCCAGAAGAGTGGTATGCAGGCGTGATCGATAGCATCGTCAGCCGATTAGATTTGTATGACGTTTTTGATTTAGATGAATGGTGGGAGCAGAACAGCTTACTATCAAATGTTAAACGATTTAGTAAATTTGTTGAAGAAATATTACTCAAAAATATCTCCGGAAATATAGTAATTTTTGTCGATGAATCGGACAGTTTAATCAGCTTAAATTTTAAAATAGAAGATTTTTTTGCTGTGATTCGTGATTGCTATAATAATCGAGCTGATCAACCCGACTATCGTCGATTAACATTTACAATGTTAGGGGTGGCAACTCCATCAGATTTAATTCAAGACAAGCGACGTACTCCGTTTAATATTGGTCGAGGGATAGAGTTAACGGGGTTTCAATTAGCAGAAGCCCAACCTTTGGCAGTTGGGTTAGATAGTCAAGCAGGAAATTCGCAAGCATTGTTAGAAACCGTGTTATATTGGACTGGGGGACAGCCATTTTTAACGCAAAAAGTTTGTAAATTACTCCTCAATCATGCCAACTCTGCATTCATCCAAAATCCTGCTGATTGGGTAGGAAACTTAGTTCGAGAAAAGGTGATTAAAAATTGGGAAGGGCAGGATGAACCAGAGCATTTAAAGACGATTCGCGATCGCATTTTACGCAGCAAACAACGGGCAAGTAGGTTATTGGGACTATATCAGCAAATTTTGCAGCACAAGGAAATAGCAACCGATGATAGTCCCCAACAAATGGAACTACGATTAACTGGGTTGGTGGTTAAGCAGTCTGGGAAACTTAAAGTTTATAACCGGATTTATCAATCGGTTTTTAACCTTGATTGGGTGGAAAAACAATTAGCGAATCTCCGCCCTTATAGCGAAAGTTTTAAAGCTTGGATAGAGTCTGATTGTAAAGATGAATCGCGACTGTTGCGGGGCCAAGCCTTGCAAGATGCTCAAACTTGGGCAGCAGATAAAAGTTTGAGCGATTTGGATTATCAGTTTTTAAATGCCAGTCGGGAAGTCCAACAACGGGAAGTTGAACGAGAGTTAGAAGCACAGAGACAAGCGAATAAAATTTTGACTCAAGCGAATGAGACGCTAATTAAAGCAGAGCAATTAGCGACCTATAAAGTCAGTCAAGCCCAGAATTTAGCAAATGTCATCCAGGAAACTGCTTTTTCTAATGAATCATTTCGTTCAGGACAGATATTTCAAGCACTGTTGGAAGTATTGAAGGCAGGGTACGCATTCAAACAACTAGATGCTTCAGCCGAGACGACAAAACAGATTAGAGGACGAGTGATAGCTGCGCTGCAACAAGCAGTGTCCGCAGTAAAAGAGCGCAATCATTTGGAATGGCATAGCAATTCTGTCAGAAGCGTCGCCTTTAGTCCAGATGGAAAAACTTTGGCTTCTGCAAGCCGTGACCACACCATCAAACTGTGGCACCTGGAAACCCAAAAACCCATCGCTACCCTCAGAGGGCATAGCAATTCGGTCTTGAGCGTCGCCTTTAGTCCAGATGGCTTGACTTTGGCTTCTGCTAGCACTGACAACACCATCCAACTGTGGCATCTGGAAAGCCAAAAACCCATCGCTACCCTCAGAGGGCATAGCAATTCGGTCTTGAGCGTCGCCTTTAGTCCAGATGGCTTGACTTTGGCTTCTGCTAGCACTGACAACACCATCCAACTGTGGCATCTGGAAAGCCAAAAACCCATCGCTACCTTCAGCGGGCATAGCAGTTCGGTCTGGAGTGTCGCCTTTAGTCCAGATGGCTTGACTTTGGCTTCTGCAAGCTATGACAGCACCATCAAACTGTGGGATTTGCAAAGCCAAAAACCCATCGTTACCCTCACCGGGCATAGCAGTTCGGTCTATAGCGTCGCCTTTAGTCCAGATGGCAAGAGATTGGCTTCTGCAAGCAGTGACAACACCATTAAACTATGGAACCTGCAAAGCCAAAAACCCATCGCTACCCTCACCGGGCACAGCAATTTGGTCTGGAGCGTCGCCTTTAGTCCAGATGGCTTGACTTTGGCTTCTGCAAGCAGTGACAACACCATCAAACTGTGGCACCTGCAAAGCCAAAAACCCATCGCTACCCTCACCGGGCACAGCAATTTGGTCAATAGCGTCGCCTTTAGTCCCGATGGCTTGACTTTGGCTTCTGCAAGCAGTGACAACACCATCAAACTGTGGCACCTGCAAAGCCAAAAACCCATCGC